>DASPMK010000496.1:0-5186 GCA_035627075.1 Azospirillaceae bacterium | reverse complement strand
TCGACGAAGGAGAGGCCGCACACCGCCGCCCAGGCGGCCAGCGCCTGGCGCGCCGCCGTCTTCTCCGCCTCGCTCAGCGGCCGGAAGCCTCTCAAGGTCTGGGGGGTGCCGCTGAACGCCGTCTCGGGGAAACTGACCGTGACGGCGACCGGCGTGCTGACCGGCGCCGCCGAGTTCCAGCGGGCCGGGGTGCTGACCGTCTCGTAGGCCAGCCCCTCGACCACCCGCGACGGGGTGGGCAGGCCCGGGTACAGCCAGTTGGGGATCGGGCTGGTGCGGAGCTGATAGATCGGATCGCCCTCGGCGTAGGCGACCCGGCGGCGCGGGGTGGTGGTCATGGTTGTCTCTCCCGGAACGGCGCGGCGTCTCGCGCGAATCCACACGTTATGGTTCCATTATATCCCAAGTATTTTCTCGTGTTGATCGTTCTGTTGCCGTATTCATGCTCGTCCTGGTCGGATTATGGCCCTGCCGGTCACCACCAGTCATCGTTCCCGCAGGCTTTCATGCCGGTAGCGCAGCAGCGGGTCGAGCAGATAGTCCAGCACCCCGCGCTCGCCGGTGCGGATGTCCGCCGTCACCGTCATCCCCGCCGTCAGCGCCACCGCCGCCCCCTCCACCGTCAGCTCCCGCCGCTCCAGCGCCACCCGCACCCGGTATACCGGCTGGCCGGGATCGCCGCCGCCGCTGGCGTCGGCCGGCACATCGATCACCCGGCCTTCCAGCGTGCCGTAGCGGACGTAGGGGAAGGCGTCCACCTTCACCGTCACCGGCTGCCCCGGCCGGATGAAGCCGATGTCGCGCGGCGCCAGCAGGGCTTCCACCTCCAGCGGCGCGTCCTCGGGCACCAGCCGCAGCAGCGGCTCGGCCTCCTTGGCCACCCCGCCCACCGTGTGCGCCGCCAGATCGACCACCACCCCGTCCACCGGCGCCCGCAAGGTGCGCCGCGCCTCCCGCGCCTTGGCCTTGCGCAGCTCCTGCGTCACCGTGCCCAGCGCCCGCTCCTTCTGCGCCAGCTCCGCCGCCAGCCGCTCGCGCGCCTCGGCCTCCAGTTGGCGGCGGCGGACGGCGGCGGCCTGCCGCTCGCTCTCGATCTGCTGCCGGGTGGCAGCCAGCACCGCCAGTTCCCGCTCGTGCTCGACCAGGGTCTGGCGCAGTTCCAGAAGCTGCGAGCGGGGCATCAGGTCGCGGCCGGTCAGGGCGTCGCGGATGCCCATGCGCTCGCCCAGCACCGCCTGGGCCTTGTCCTGCTGCGTGGCGTTGGCCGCCAGCACGGCGGTGAACCGCGCCACCTCGCGTTCCGCTCCGTCAGCGCCTCCAGCGCCCCGGCCCAGGCCAACGCCTCGATCACCGTTGTCATCCTCGGCCCCTCCCGTCTGCTCCACGAGCAACAGGGCAGATCGCGGTTCATCTCATCCGGTTGGGGCCGGCTGTAGTACTAAGCTGGATCGATACCGATCCCGAGGTTTGCAAGGCGTTTCGACCGAAGTAAAAGTAACGCTGGCCTCCCTCGCCTGTTGGAAGGGTCAATGAACCAGTCCGACAGGGAAGGGTTGTTCCATGCGACGTATTCTTATCGTCGGTTGCGCCGTCGCCCTGGGAGCTGTCCTCACCGGACCGGCGGGGGCGCAGAATGCCAACCGCACCGTTGGCCCCAACACCGCTCCCGGCGGCGATGTCCAGCAGCTCCTAGGCGAGCTTCAGGACCTCATCCGGCAGGCCGATCGCCAGCGCGCGGCGGACCCGCGCTTCATCGAGTCCCTTAACAACCTCGTCCAGCGTTACGAGTGGCAGTGGCCGGTGGCCGTGCTGCGCGAGGAGTTCAACGACGGCGATTTCACTCGCAACCCGACATGGACGGTAACGTCGGGCGATTTCTGGATTGACGGTGAGAACCTGCGCACCACCGTGCCGGTGCCGCGCAACCAGGGCTTCAGCACCGGCGCGCAGGACCAGACGTCCCAGGTGATCGGCTCGGTGCTGCAGGAGGTCCTGCGCCAGTCGGCTGGGGGCCAGTCGGGTGGGGGCGGGCAGACGGTGGCAGGCAACCGCGCGGAAATCTTCGTCCCGCAGTCGTTCGCCAATGCCTTCGCCATCCAGATGACGCTGGCCAGCCGGGGCGATGCCGGCCGGTTGGAGTTCGGCCCCTACCAGACCGATGGCCGCGACATTGGTTACCGCCTCGTCTATAGCATCGACGACCCGGCGGGGCTTCAGCTTCTGCGGGTGATGGAGAGCACCGGCGGGGTGGTCGAGATGGTCAACCGCGACCTCAAGCTCAACGACGGCCGCGACCACCAGCTTCAGTGGACCCGCGACCGGGAGGGCAACATGGTGGTGATGGTCGACGGCCAGACCGTTATGCAGACGCTCGACCGGGGCATCCAACAGCCCTTCCAGGGCTTCACCATCGTCAACCACGGCGGCGAGTACGGCATCGACCGCGTGGCCATCAACGCAGCCGAAAGTCTCCAGGCCCGCCGTTGATCCTCACTAAGCGGCCGGTTCGTCCATCAGGCGAGCCGGCCTTTTTACGAAAATCAATATATTGACGTAAAATCGCTGATATATCGTATATTCAGTGTATCTCGTGCCGTTGTGGTCGGAAAATTTCATAAGAGCCTGTCCGGGAGCCATCACCGCCCTATCACGACGTTGCTTTCGCGGAGCGTCGGTGACCGGATCAAGTCCGGCCATGATGACAGTGTAACGGGAGGCTCCGATAGCATTATGCCGAGGCGCTGCAAGAAGATATCCCGAACTACACGGATATCCTGCCGACCATCCAGGTCAGCGACGTGAAGATTTTCCGAAGGCCCGAGACGGGGGAGATAAGACATCCCCCCGTCTTTTCCGGTTATTGCCGCGCCGTCGGAGTGCCTTGGCCCGCGAGGTTCTGCGCGCGCTGCAGATGGTCGCGCAAAGATGGCAGGTGGGAGGACGCGAAGGTTTTCAGGTCGGCATCCTGGCTCTGGCTGGCCTGTTGTTCGAACATCTGAACCGCCTGCTGGTGCGTCTGGACCTGTCCTTGAATGTACTGGGTTTCGAAGTCGCGGCCCGACAGGTTGTTCAGCGTGTCCAGCATGGTCTGATGCTGCTGGGCCATGGAGGTGGGGACCTCCATGTTCTTGCGCTGCGCGATCTGCTTCAGGTCGTCGTTGGTGCGGGTGTGGTCATCCACCATACGCTGGGCGAAGTCCTTCACCTCCTGCGATCGGGCCTTGGTCGCCGCCAATTGGCCCGACTGCACCTCGAACGTGCCGCTCTGTGCCGCCTGCTGGACGAACTGCGCCGGCGTCATTTGCAGGCCGGCAGCCTGGGTTTCCTTGGCCTGGGTTTCCGGAGTGGTGGACCCGGCGGTCTGGGCACGGGTGGCGGTGGGAAACAGCGCCAGGGCCGTCACGGCCAGCGCGCATGCCAGTCGGTTCATGGTTTCGGGACCTCCTACGCCTTTGGCTGTTGTCGGCCCCTCAACATCACCGCCCGGGGTTGGTTCCGGCACAAGTTGAACCAAAGAGGGCGGTCTGGTGTTGAAGCCATACGATCAGGAAGAGAAAGGTCAAGGAGGGCACATGGGCATCATCTGGACGATCATCATCGGTCTTCTGGCGGGCATTGTGGCGAAGCTCCTCATGCCTGGGCGCGATCCCGGCGGCTTCATCATCACGACGCTCCTGGGTATCGCCGGGGCCTTCGTCGCCACGTACCTCGGGCAGGCGGTGGGCTGGTATCGGGCGGGTGAAGGCGCCGGCCTGATCGGGGCCGTCGTCGGGGCGATCGTCATTCTGGTGATCTACCGGATGGTCGTGGGGCGACGCACCACTGTTTGAGTCAGGGCAAGCACCCCGCCCGCCCGCCTCCAGCCTCTGGCCGGCGGGCGGCATTTTTCCAATCTGGTCGTCTCTGAAAGCGATGTCGGCGGAGGGGAGCGATACCGGTGGAGCCGATCTGTGCGCAGGATTGGTCGAGTAAGGCCGGTACCCACCGGCTGTTATGCGCCTGCCTCGCGGTAGAGGGCCCGCCCGGCGGCTCGGCCGCGCTTCATCGGGCGTTCGCCGACCCCGATGTCCACTGGCTGATGTTGCTTGTGCTGGCCAACGAGCATCTCCTGGGCCCGGCACTGCACGACGCTCTGGCCGACCGCCGTCTGCTGGCGGCGGCGCCGGAGGCGGTGCGCGATTATCTGACCGCTCTGCGCCGGCAGAACGTGGAGCGCAACCGGACTCTCCAGGTTCAGGGGGCGGAAGTGGTGGCGGCCTTCAATCGCGTCGGCATCGAGCCGGTGCCGCTCGATGCCACCCCCGACCTGCTGACCGCATCGGCCGACGACGATCCGGTGGGCGGTCGCATCCTGACGCACCTGGATTTCCTGGTGGCGCCAAACGAGGCGCTGCTGGCGCAGGCGGTTCTTCGGGGACAGGGATACCGTGTGGCCCTGGAGGCTTCGTCGCCATCGGGCGGCATCGACGATTTCCGCCGCCTGGGCGAAGTGGGCGGCATCAACCTTCACCGCACCGTGGTCAGCTTCGCCATGCGGGGCGAGACGGCTGGCGACGGCAGCCTGCTGTCCGCCGACGAGGTACGGCGGGAGGGCCGCGTCTGCCGGCGAGACGGGCTGGTGATGCGGGTGCCGCGCCTGGAGCATCGGGTGCTGCACCGGGTCCTGCACGATCAGGTGCAGGAACATGGCCACTACCTCGGCCGGCTTGACCTCCGGCACCTCCTGGAACTGTCGCGTCTTCTGGCATCCGGCGGAGCGGGGCTGGACTGGGCGTCACTGCTTGCCCGCATGGCCCGGCATGGCCTGCGCACGGCTTTCGCCTCGCATCTCCTGGCCGCCCACGACCTGTTCGGGGCGCCGCTGCCGCCCGAACCGGCCTTGGGGCTCTGGTCGCGTCTGCATCATCGCCGCCGCTTGTGGCAATGGCGTTCGCCGGTGTTGGCGGCGGCATCGGAAATAGGGGGGGCCGCCGCCTGGGCCTTCGCCCGCTGCCGCTACGGCCGCCTGCCGCCGGGATGGCGGGGCGAGGCGGTGCTGTTCGCCCGCCGCACGCGCGACCTCGCAGGTGTGGTCAGCCGGCAGCCGCGCCGCGCCTTCGCCTCGCTGGTTTCCGGTCTCAGGCTGTTCTGATCCGGTTTCAGGCGAAGACCACCGGCCGCGGCATGAAGACGATGCGACTGATGGC
>DASPMK010000495.1:0-5856 GCA_035627075.1 Azospirillaceae bacterium | reverse complement strand
GGCGCGCCTGGACGGAGTGGCGACCACCCTGGAGACAACGTGCCGCGACCGCGCCGGCCTGTTGAATGGCCAACCGGTGGTCGAGGTGAAAAAGGAACTGGGCGACCGCTACCGGATGGCTGAGCAGGAGCGCGCCCAGCGCGAAAGCGACCGGCACGAGGCGGCCACCCGCGCCGCCGCCGCGGATCAGGAGGCGGCCAGCCGCGCCACCCTGCTGGAAACCCGCCGTACCCAGGCGAATGAGGCCCGCACCGCTCTCGACGCGGCCCTGGCGACGCTTGGCCTCGACGAGGCCGAGGCGCGCCGCCGGTTGGCGCGCGACGCGGTATGGCTGGCCCAGGAGGAAAAGGCGCTGGCCGACCTGGAGATGAAGCGCCGCGACACCGCGACGCTACTGGAGGAACGGACCCGGCAGGTGACCGGGCACCACGCTCAGGGCGAGCCCGAGCATACCGCCAAGGAGGCGGAATCCGCCCGCACGGCAGCCCGTGCTACGCTGGACGATACCCGCGCCCGGCAGGGCGCCGCCGCGGCCCAACTGCACGCCGACGATACCACCCTCACCAGACGGGCCGACATCCTGGCGGACCACGCCCGACAGAAGAACGTATGGCGGCTGTGGCAGAGCCTCAACGACGTGATCGGCTCGGCCAACGGCGGCAAGCTGCGCAATTTCGCGCAAAGCCTCAGCCTCGACCTGTTGCTCGGCCACGCCAACCATCACCTCATCGAGCTGGCGCGGCGCTATCGGCTGGAACGGGTGGCGGGCTCGGACCTGGAAATTCAGGTGATCGACCGCGACATGGGGGACGAGGTGCGCAGTGTCCACAGCCTGTCGGGCGGCGAAACCTTCCTGGTGTCGCTGGCCCTGGCGCTGGGCCTGTCATCCATGGCCGGCGGCCACCAGCGCGTCGGTACCCTGTTCATCGACGAGGGCTTCGGCTCGCTCGACCCGGCCAGCCTCGACACGGCGCTGGCCAGCCTGGAAGCCTTGCAGGCCACCGGCCGGCAGGTCGGGGTGATCAGCCATGTGCCGGCGCTGGTGGAACGGATCGGCGTGCAGGTGCGGGTAACGGCGCTGGGCGGCGGCCGCAGCCGGGTCCGCGTCGCCGCGCCCCACCCCTTTCGGTCGCACCCTACCGCTTCTGCATCAGCGTGACGGTGAACAGCATACCGAAACCGCCGGCCACCATCCCGAGGATGACGTACACGGCGTAGGCCGGGCTGGTCAGCAGGGCGGTGACGATCGATCCCACCAGCCCCATAAGCAGCATGAACGCCAGCGCGGCGAATTTCTTGTCGGTCGACATGACACCATCTCCTCTCGCCGTCGGAGCGGGGCGGCCGATGTCGGCGCCACCCGCCTCAAAAGATGAGATGATTCTAATGTAGCGCCGACTCCGCCGCGTTGAGCTGCGTCAAATCGCAGCGCTCCTCACGCCGCCTCAAGATGCGCCAACTCCTCCAGCACATGGCCGAACCGCTCGGGATCAAGGAAGCGGGCGTCATCCGCCATGCGCCGCAGCGCCTCGTAGCCCAGCGTCGTGAACGCCGCCATCGGCCACACCTTACCGTCGTCGACGATCTCCACCAGGCCGCGATCCAGCATGCTCTGGATGGCCTTCGACACTTTCACCCGGCCCTTGTGCGGGCCGGTGGCCCAGCGCCGCACCATGATGCCTTCACTCAGCCGCCGGGCCGATCCGAAGCGGACCATGAACTCGGTACGGATCAGGTTCCGTTCCGCCGTCGTGAATTCCACTGCCGGGGATGCCACGTTCCAAATCCTTGACAACGGTCGGGAAAGGCCGGGCGGGGCGCCGCCCGGAAGAGAGCAATGGTCTAGCACGCCCCGGTTCCGATGGAAACCGGAGCGGACTGGAACCCTTTCGCGTCGTCAGTGCGCGCGCTCAGGCGCCGGCAGGCCTCGGAACTGCTCGTCGCCCTCCAGCGCGAACAACTGCCCGATATCGAGCAGCGTGACCATCCGGCCGTCGATGGTGTAGAGGCCGGACAGGTAATGGACGTCGATCATGCCGGTGGAAACCGATGGCGGCGGCTTGATCTGGTCGGGAGCGATCGACAGGATGTCGGAGATGGCGTCCACCAGGATACCGCGCGTGCGTCCGCCGACATGGACCACCACCACCACATGACGCTTGCCCACCTCGGTGCGCCCGCCGCCGAATCGGGCGCGCAGATCGAAGATGGGAATGATGATGCCGCGCAGGTTGACCACGCCGCGCACATAGTCGGGCTGGTTGGGAAGCTTGGATTCCTGTGTCCAGCCGCGGATTTCGCGCACCGACAGAATGTCGATCCCGTATTCCTCCTCGCCGACCGTGAAGGTGACGTACTGCTGCTCGTCGGCCATCATCTGGACTTCGGCGAGCGCGGCACCCGGCCCGGCGACCGAGGACGGGGCCTGAACGGCCTGGGAGGCGGGCTGCGTCATCGCTTCTTCCTCGAACCCTGGGAAAACTCTTCTCGAACTCTCTAGGTTCGTCAGAATAAGCCGCCGGTCAAGTCCCACGTGCGATTCCACGCCGACCGCACGTCGGGGCCACGGCGCTCGGAGCCTGTCCGAGACGATGCTCAACGCTATCGAAGCCCAAATCCTTCAGCACCGCCACCGACTGGGCCGCACTGGTGTGGAGGACGAAGACGCCGCCGGCCGCCTCCCAGGCGTTCCGGGTGTTGTCGCGGTCGTCCACCAGCACCCGGCCGGGGCGGGAAAACCGGGCCTTCTCGCGGGTCATGCAGGTGATAACCGGCACGTCGGCGCCCAGCATCCGCGCCACCCAGCGCCGCTTCTGCTCCGGTGCCCACGAGCCCAGCGGCAGACCGGTGAGGATGGTGGGGCGGTGGGGCCGGCAGAACTCCCACAGCACCAGCGCATCCTCCATGAACTCCAGCGTGCCGAAGAAGTCGGGCTGGCGCGCCAGCGCCCGCCACATCTCCTTCAGGGCCAATCGCTCCGGGCGCCGCCCGGTGACGGCCTCCACGCCACGGTCGAAGTCGGCCAGCACGCCGTCGAGGTCGAGAAACAGCTCCATCGCCAGCCCCCCTCAACCGGCCGACCCTACGGCCGTCACCAACCGCCGCTGGTCAGCCACGCCTCCAGCATGGGGATGCGGTCGAAGCCCCAAAAGCCCTCGCCGTCGGCCACCATGAAGGGCGACCCGAAGATGCCGCGCGCCAGCGCCCCCTCGGTTTCGGCCTTCAGCCGTTCCTTGATCGCCGGGTCGGCCATGGCGGCCAGCGCGGCCTCGCGGTCCACGCCCTCGGCGGCGGCCAGATCGGCCACCACCTCGGCTGTGGTGGGATCGATGCCGTCGGCGAAGTAGGCGCGGAAGACGCGCCGGGCGAAGCGCCGGGCCAGCTCCGGGTCCTGTGCGTCGAGCCAGTAGAAGGCGCGAGACGCCTGCAACCCGGAATAGGGGAACTTGTCCGGCAGGCTGTAGGGCGTGCCGGTCCAGCGGGCGATGCGCTCCCAATCGTGCCGGGCGTACTCGCCGCGCAACGGCATGTGCAGAAGCGGCCCCATGCCCGTCGACTTGAACGCCGCCCCCAGGAGGAACGGCCGCCACACGGCCGTTCGCCCATGACGCTCCGCCACCTCGTCGATCCGCTGTGCGGCGAAATAGGCGTAAGGCGAGCTGAAGTCGAACCAGAACTCGATGGCGGCCATGACATCTCCTCCGGGAAAACGGTTTATCGCTCCTCCCATGGTGCCCGCCAGGCGTGCGCGAGGCAAACCCGATCACCGCCGGAGGAGGTCATCGCCGGAGGAGGTCATCGCCGCACCCGCCGTTGCGGATACTGCGCCTCCTCCCCCTGATCGGTAAGGCCGGGGAACTCGCCCTGGTTCTCCACCGCCTCCAGCGGCTCCACCGGCCCTTCCCGGAACGTGCGGTCCACCTCCGCCGTTGCCGGGTTGGGCATCAGCGTGCCGGTCAGGTTGTCCTTGGCGGCGATCTCCTCGCGCGCCATGTCCCAGTGGGCGTCGGCCCGGCCCTCGGGTCGGCCTTCCCTTTCCCAAATCTCATACGCCCGCTTGCGGATGCGTTCCTCGTCCTCCTGGTACATCGTCCTTCTCCAAAGGTTGCCCATCGTTCCCGACAACAGCGCCGACCGGCCGGAGGTCGCGGGGAACCAATGCGGCACCTGTCGGGTTGTCGGCCGCGAGGAGGCAAAATCCATGAGCGAGTCCAGGACAACCAACCAGAACACCGAAGCCGGCAAGCACGCTGCCGGCGGCCCCGGCAAGGCGTCGAAGGAGGGCCACATCGCCCCCTCCCACGGCAACAAGCCCGGCCAGAACCAGACGCAGCGGGAAGGCGGTCCCGGCAAGGGTCCGGGCCACGAAACCGACGACCGCCGCCAGGCTCCCGGCTGAGCACCGCTCAAGGAACCGACCCATGGTGGAATTCAACCTGCCGCGCGGCTCCAGGGTGGTGCCCGGCCGGCGGACCGACGCGGCGGCCGGCGCCCGCCGTTCCAAGACCTTCAGGATCTATCGTTGGGACCCGGAAGAAGGCGGCAACCCGCGCCTTGACGAATTCGTGCTCGACCTCGATCAGTTCGGGCCGATGGTGCTCGACGCCCTCATGTACATCAAGGCGAACGTCGACAGCACCCTGACCTTCCGCCGCTCGTGCCGCGAGGGCATCTGCGGCTCATGCTCCATGAACATCGACGGCGGCAACGGCCTGGCCTGCCTGACACCCATCGAGAACTCGAAGGACGACGTGCGCATCTATCCCTTGCCGCACATGAAGGTGATCAAGGACCTGGTGCCCGATCTGTCGATGGTCTTTGCCCAGTACCAGTCGATCGAGCCGTGGCTCAAGACCGCGACGCCGACACCGCCCGATACCGAGCGGCTCCAGACGCCGGAGGAGCGGGCCAGGCTGGACGGGCTCTACGAGTGCATCCTGTGCTTCTGCTGCACCACGTCCTGCCCCAGCTACTGGTGGAACGGCGACCGCTATCTCGGCCCCGCCATCCTGCTCCAGGCCCATCGCTGGATTTCCGACAGCCGCGACGAGGCGCTGGGCGACCGGCTGGACTATTTGGAGGACCCGTTCAAGCTGTACCGCTGTCACACCATCATGAACTGCGCCAAGGTCTGCCCCAAGGGACTGAACCCGGCCAAGGCGATCAATGAAATCAGACGAATGCTGGTCGAGAGACGCGGCTTCGGCTATTGAATTTCAACGACTTAACCCCCACTTAACTCTCGTTCCAAATAAAATGGCCATGACCTGGCGCCGCCGGCCGCACCCGCGAGCCGGCGGCTTCCCTTGTCTATGGCCTTGTGGACATGGTTACGGGGGATTTCGTCATGCCATACTTTCCCGCCATCGAACTGACGCCGCAGATGAACCTGCTGCTGGCGCGCGGCGCCCTGCGCCTCCAGCCCGGCCAATGGGTGAAGGGGGGAAAGGGATATGGCCGTTATCTGCGCACCGATCCGCGCACCGGGACCATCTATGTCAGTTGGGTGCGCCCAGGCGACGACTGGCGCACCCAGGCCCAACGCTTCCATCGCGCCTGTGTCAAGGGCTTCGTCGGCAAGTACCGGCCGCTTTATGACCGGATAAGGGCGGCGCGGAGCGGTGCCGTCGCGGACGTTGAAACGGCTGGCGGATTACGATCTACTGAGCGGACGACTCGCTGAATCCTCGGCGGGTCCGCAAGGACTGTCGAGAATGGCACTGCGCGTCCGCGAGGATTACCGCACGCTGACCGGGCCCGAGAAGGCCGCGATCATGATGCTGGCGCTGGGCGAGGAACACGCCTCCAAGATCTTCGCCATGATGGATGACGAGGAGATCAAGGAGATGTCCCAGG
>DASPMK010000494.1:0-31204 GCA_035627075.1 Azospirillaceae bacterium | reverse complement strand
CGGTGCAGTCGGCCCGACAGGTTCTCGATGGCGGCCCGCAGCTCCGCCAGGACCGGCGTCGCCATCTCGGCGGCGGCGGTGGGGGTGGGGGCGCGCACGTCGGCGGCGAAGTCGATCAGGGTGGTATCGGTTTCGTGCCCCACCGCCGAGATCAACGGTATGGCGCTGACCGCCGCCGCCCGCACCACGACCTCCTCGTTGAAGGCCATCAGGTCTTCCAGCGAGCCGCCGCCACGCGCCACGATGATCAGGTCGGGCCGGGGCACCGCGCCGCCAGGCTCCAGCCGGTTGAAGCCGGCGATGGCGTTGGCGACCTGCGCCGCGGCACCCTCGCCCTGCACCGCCACCGGCCACAGCAGCACCCGGCGCGGGAAGCGGTCGGCCAGCCGATGCAGGATATCGCGGATCACCGCCCCGGTGGGCGAGGTCACCACAGCGATCACCTCGGGCAGGAACGGCAGCTTCTGCTTGCGCTCCGGCGCGAACAGCCCTTCCGCCGCCAGCCGCCGCTTACGCTCCTCCAGCATCTTCAGCAGCGCGCCCTCGCCCGCCAACTCGCAGCTTTCGATGACGAGCTGGTACTGCGAGCGGCCGGGATAGGTGGTCAGCCGGCCGGTGACCACCACCTCCATGCCCTCTTCGGGCTTCACCGCCAGCTTCATCGCGGTGCCGCGCCAGCACACCGCCTCGATCACCGCGTCCGAATCCTTCAGGCGCAGGTAGATGTGGCCCGACGAATGCCGCTTGGGCTGGCTGACCTCGCCGCGCACCCGCACGTAGCCGAAGGCCTCCTCCACCGTGCGCTTGACGGCGCGCGACAGGTCGGACACGGAAAATTCCGGCAGGTTGGAGCCCGGACGCGGTTCCGGCAGCGCGAGTTCTTGAGTCATGGTCCGGACATGATACAAGCTCGCGCACCGGCAACAAGGCCGGCGCGGTGACAAACACCGTGTTTCAGGTGGGCGAGGATTCGGCGATGAAAGTCCTGGTGGTGGGTTCCGGCGGCCGCGAGCATTCCCTGTGCTGGAAAATTGCGGCATCGCCCCTGTGCGACGCGCTTTACTGCGCCCCCGGCAACGCCGGCATCGCCCAGGTCGCCCAATGTGTGTCCATCCCGGTGGAGGACGTGCCCGCCCTGGTCAGGTTCGCCCAGGACACCGCCATCGACTTCGTGGTGGTCGGCCCCGAGGCGCCGCTGGTGCTGGGTCTCGTCGACGCGCTGGACGCCGCCGGCATCAAGGCGTTCGGCCCGTCCCGGGCCGCCGCCGAACTGGAAGGCTCCAAGGGCTTCATGAAGGACGTGGTGGCCAAGTACGGCGTGCCCACCGCCGCCTACGGCCGCTTCACCGACGTGGAGGCCGCCCGCGCCTTCGTGCTCCAGCACGGCGCCCCCATCGTCGTCAAGACCGATGGCCTTGCCGCCGGAAAGGGTGTCACCGTCGCCATGACCCTGGACGAAGCCCTGGCCGCCGTGGACGAGGCCATGGTCGGCGGTCGCTTCGGCGAGGCCGGGGCCGAGCTGGTGATCGAGGAATTCATGGACGGCGAGGAGGTCAGCTTCTTCGCCCTGACCGATGGCGAAACCGCCGTGCCGCTGGTGTCGGCCCAGGACCACAAGCGGGTGGGTGACGGCGACACCGGCCCCAACACCGGCGGCATGGGTGCCTATTCCCCCGCCCCGGCGCTGACGCCCGAGCTTCAGGCCCGCGTGATGCGCGAGATCATCGAACCGACGGTGAAGGGCATGGCCGCCGAGGGCCGCCCCTACAAGGGCGTGCTGTTCGCCGGCCTGATGATCCTGCCCTCGGCCGACGGACCGATTCCGAAGCTACTGGAATACAACGTCCGCTTCGGCGACCCCGAGTGCCAAACGCTGATGAAGCGCCTGACGTCGGATCTGCTGCCCGCCCTGATCGCCACCGCCGAGGGCCGCTTGGATCAGGTGGACCTGCGCTGGGACGACGGGACGGCGCTGTGCGTGGTGATGGCCGCCCAGGGTTATCCCGGCGACTACCTCAAGAACACCGAGATCAAGGGCCTGGACGCCGCCGGTGCCGTGGACGGCGTGGTGGTGTTCCACGCTGCCACCAAGAAGACGGACGACGGCCGGACGCTCGCCGCCGGCGGCCGGGTTCTGGGCGTCACCGCCACCGGCAAGGACCCGGCCGAGGCGCAGAAGCTGGCCTATCAGGCGGTGGACCGCATCGACTGGACCGGTGGTTTTTGCCGCCGCGACATCGGCTGGCGGGCGGTCGGACGCTCGAAAGACTAACGCCGCTCCCGGAAGAACGCCCGCAGCATCTGGGATGCGCGGGTTTCCTCGATGCCGCCGTAGACCTCCGGGACGAAGTGGCAGGTGGGCTGGTGGAAAAAGCGCGAACCGTGCTCGACCCCGCCGCCCTTGGGATCATAGGCCCCGAAATACAGCCGCCGCACCCGCGCGAAGCTGATCGCCGCCGCGCACATGGTGCAGGGCTCCAGCGTGACGTAGAGGTCGCAGTCGGCCAGTCGCGTCGTCCCCTGCGCCGCGCACGCCTGCCGGACCGCCAGCACCTCGGCGTGCGCCGTGGGGTCGTAAAGTTCCTCGGTACGGTTGCCGGCGCGGCCCAGCACCCGGCCGGAGGGCGCGTGGACCACCACCGCCCCCACCGGCACCTCGCCGCGCGCGGCGGCCGCGGCGGCCTCGGCCAGGGCCATCTGCATAAAAGTGTGAGTCATGGCCGCCACCTTGGGCATTCCCGGCGGTTTGGGTCAAGTCGGCCCGTTGCGCCGCCGCCGTCGGTGACCTAATGTGCGCTCCATGTCATCCAAACCCGACAATACTGAAGAAACCGGCGAGCGCATCGCCAAGCGTCTCGCCCGTGCCGGCCTGTGCTCGCGCCGCGACGCCGAACGCTGGATCGCCGAAGGCCGCGTCGCCGTCAACGGCGAGACGCTGACCAGCCCCGCCGTGGTGGTAAAGGCCGACGACGTGATCGCCGTCAACGGCAATCCGCTGCCCGACGAGGAGCCGACCCGGCTGTGGCGCTATCACAAGCCCGCCGGCCTCGTCACCACCGCCCGCGACGAAAAAGGCCGCCCGACGGTGTTCGAAAAGCTGCCGCCGGAGATGCCGCGCGTCATCTCCATCGGCCGGCTCGACCTCAGCACCGAGGGGCTGCTGCTTTTGACCAACGATGGCGAGTTGGCCCGCCATCTGGAATTGCCCGCCACCGCGTGGCTGCGGCGCTACCGCGTGCGCGTCCACGGCACGGTCGATCCCAGGGCGCTGGAGCGGCTGGCCAAAGGCGTGACCATCGACGGCGTGCAGTACGGCCCGATCGAGGCCACACTCGACCGCGAGCAGGGCTCCAACGCCTGGATCACCATGGGACTGCGCGAGGGCAAGAACCGCGAAATCCGCAAGGTGGTGGAATCGCTGAACCTCCAGGTGACCCGGCTGATCCGCGTCGCCTACGGCCCGTTCCAGTTGGGCAAGCTGCCGCGCGGCGCGGTGGAGGAAGTGCCGCGCCGGGTGATGCGCGACCAGATGGGCGCCTTCATCAAGCACGCCGACAAGCCGATCACCCGCCCCACCCCACCGCCCGAACGCCAGGCGTTCGCCGAAGCGGCGCCCAAGCGCCCGCCGTCGGCCAAACGAGCCCGGGAGGCGGTGGACCCGTCGGCGTTCAAACCGGCCAAGCCCAAGCTGTCGCTGAAAGGTAAGCCCGGTGCCCAGGCCGCCGCCAAGTCCCGGCTGCGCGCGGCGGTGAAGGAAGGGAGCGGAGAGGGTCATGCGAATCGTCGGCGGAAGCCATCGCGGCCGGCGTCTTGAGGCGCCTTCGGGGCGTGACGTGCGCCCCACCTCCGATCGCACCCGCGAGGCCATCTTCAACATCCTGGCTCACGCCGGCTGGGGTCCCGACGGCGCTTCACCGGTTGACGGTGCGCGTGTGCTCGATGCCTTCTGCGGCACCGGCGCCCTTGGCCTGGAAGCCCTGTCGCGCGGGGCGGCACGGGCCGTTTTCCTCGATCAGGCACGCGGCTCGCTGGACGCCGCCCGCCGCAACGTCGAGGCCCTGAACGAGGGCGGCCGCGCCGACATCCTGCGCGCCGACGCCACCCGGCCGCCGCCGGCCCGTGCCGCCTGCACCCTCGCCTTCCTCGACCCGCCCTACGGCAGGGGACTGGCGGTGGACGCCCTGCCGGCCCTGGCGGCCAGGGGCTGGTTCGCAGCCGCCGCGGTGGTGGTGGTGGAGGAAACCGCGTCCTCCCCCCTGCCCGTTCCCGATGGCTTCACCGTATTGGACGAGCGGGAGTACGCAGACACGCGGGTGGTGTTCCTGCGGAGCCCTTAACCGCACCCCAGTTAGCTGGAACCGGCTTCGAAACGAAGCCCGGCGCCTGACCCCGGCAACAAATTCCCCCATCTCCGGAAATAGTTGCCTGAGACGGCAGAATTTCCCGTCGCCACGGCGCCCGGCGAGCCTTGGCGCGATATACGTTTCAGGCGGGTCTTGTTGGCACGATTATTGCGCAACCCCGCAAACTCGGGGAGGTCAAATTGGAAATCACGGCAAACACCCCTTCGATCGGGCATGCACGAGCCATTGGCGGGACTCGGAAATCCGACGCGCCACAAACCGACATGCTGGGGTTCACCTCATTCGCACCATCCCCCGCGTCGGCGAAAACAAGCTTTAAGACCACTGTGTCCGCCGGAACGACTTTCGACGCGCAGGCACTAGGTCAATCCGCCAACGCCGGTCCTTTGAACCCGGACCGGTTCATGGAGGCGATGTATGGCAGCGCCTTCGACCCGCAAACAAAAATGATCAACGGACAGGCGTTCCAAAGACTGGTCGCGGACGAAACCGCAAGCTTGAGCAAGGCGCTTGCAAGTGCCTTCGCAACCGCAGGCATATCGGACTCGAACCCGATCGGCTTCGATATCGGAAGTACCGGGCAAGTCGAGCTGAAGGGAGATCATCCCGATATGGGAAAAATCAAGGCTCTACTGGACGAGAATCCCGACTTGTCTGGCAAAATCCGAGCCAACAACCTGCGTCAGCATGAGGCCGCGATGTTTGATGTGGGCGAGGTCCATGCCAACCGCATCAAAACAGCGGATACCGAAGCCGAAATGCTTGCTGCTTGGCGGAATTCCGTGGCGGCCTATGACAGGCTGGACCGCACTACAGGAACAACCTTCGCCGAAGGCCAACTCCAGTTGGGCATGTCTTAGAGCCCCTCCGGAAACAATCAACGCTATACCAAGAAGTGACTCTATCTCGTCATGCGCGGGCTTGACCCGCGCATCCACGCCGGGCAACGGAATGGCGTTGGGCGTAGATGGCCGGATCAAGTCCGGACCATGACGAAGGTGGTGAGCTAACATCCTGATATGGTTGCGCATCTTCTCGGACGGGCTCTTAGCCCGCAACCTCAGCACTACCGCCGCCCGAACAGCCGTTCGATATCGGCCAGCTTAAGTTCCACATAGGTCGGGCGGCCATGGTTGCACTGGCCGGAGTGGGGGGTAGCCTCCATCTGGCGCAGCAGCGCGTTCATCTCCTCGATGTTCAGCGCCCGGCCCGAGCGCACCGAGCCGTGGCAGGCCATGGTCGCACATACCGCCTCCAGCCGCTCCTTGAGCGACAGGGCATCGCCCAACTCGGCCAGCTCCTCGGCAAGATCGCGCACCAACCCGCGCACGTCGCTCTGGCCCAACAACGCCGGCACCTCGCGCACCACCACCGCGCCGACGCCGAACGGCTCGATCACCAGCCCCAGTTCGGCCAATTCCCCGGCGCGGGCGGACAGGCGGCGGGCCGATGCCTCGTCCATCTCCACCACCTCGGGGAGCAACAGCGCCTGCCGCTTGACCCCGCCGCCGACCAGCGCCGCCTTCATCCGCTCGTAGACAAGACGCTCGTGGGCGGCGTGCTGGTCGACGATGACGATGCCTTCGGCGGTCTGCGCCACGATATAAGTATTATGAAGTTGCGCCCGCGCCGCCCCCAGCGGGTGGCGGGTCTGGGTTTCGTCCGCCCCCTCGGCGATGGGAGCGGCCGACCGGGCGGCGGGAGCTGCCTCGAAATTGGGCAGGGTGGACGGCGCCTGGAAGGCCAGCGAGCGGTCGGCCAGGCCGCGCGCCGTGCCGCCGCCGTGCTGCGGCTGCCACTGGTAGCTCATCGGGCGCGGCGGACCGGGCGGCGCCTCGACGGGATGAAGCGCATCCAGCGTCGCCAAGCCAACCGTTGTCGAAGCGCGATGACCGGCGGCGTCCAATGCATGTTTGAGGGCCGAAACGATCAGGCCACGCACCAGCCCGGCGTCGCGGAACCGCACTTCGGCCTTGGCCGGATGAACGTTCACGTCCACCTCGCGCGGCGGGATCTCCAGGAACAGCGCCAGCAGCGGGTGACGGTCGCGCGGCAGGAAGTCGGCGTAGGCCGCGCGCACGGCGCCGGCCAACAGCTTGTCCTTCACCGGTCGACCGTTGACGAACAGATATTGATAGCGCGCGGTGGCCTTGTGCAGGGTCGGCAGACCGACATGCCCGGTCAGCCGCAGCCCTTCCCGCTCGGCATGCAGCGGCACGGCGTTGTCGGAGAACTCGCGGCCCATCAGGGCGCCCAGCCGCGCCAGCCGCGCGTCCAGGAGTTCCCCCTGCCCGGCGTTCAGCCGCAGGGGCGTGCGCCCATCACCCGACAGGGTAAAGGCGACGTGTGGGTGCGCCATGGCGAGGCGCTCTATGGCTTCCTCGATATGGTCGAACTCGGTGCGCGGGGCTTTCAAGAATTTCAGCCGCGCCGGCACGGCGTAGAACAGGTCGCGCACCTCCACCCGCGTGCCGGGCGGATGGGCGGCCGGAACCGGCGCCCCCTTGGCGCCGCCGTCCACGGTCAGCGCCCAGGCGGAGTCGGCGTCGCGCGGGCGCGAGGTGATGGTCAGCCGCGCCACGGCGCCGATGGACGGCAGCGCCTCCCCTCGGAATCCCAGGGTGTCGATGGCCAGGAGGTCGCCGGTCGGCAGCTTGGAAGTGGCGTGGCGCTCGACCGCCAGCGCCAGCTCGTCCGGCGCCATGCCACAGCCGTCGTCGGTGATGGCGATCAGGGTGCGGCCGCCGTCGCGCACGGCGATATCGATGCGCGAGGACCCGGCGTCCAGCGCGTTTTCCACCAGTTCCTTGACCGCCGCCGCGGGGCGTTCCACCACCTCTCCAGCGGCGATCTGGTTGACCAGGGTATCGGGAAGAAGACGGATCGGCATACGAGATCAGGTAGGGTGCCCACAGGCCCCCTACAATATCTCAGCGATGCCGGAGATACCAGTCGATCAGCCCACGGGTGGAGGCGTCATGCGGCACCGCCGCCCCCGAGGCGTTGAGTTCGGGCAAAATCTTGTTCGCCAACTGCTTGCCCAGTTCCACACCCCACTGGTCGAAGCTGTTGATGCCCCACACGATGCCCTGGACGAACACCTTGTGCTCATAGAGCGCCACCAGCCCCCCCAGCGTGAAGGGGTCCAGCGTCTCATAGAAGATGGAGTTGGTCGGCCGGTTGCCGGGGAACACCTTGTGCGGCAGCAACGCCTCCAGCGCCGCGCCTTTGAGTCCCTGCGCCTCCAGTTCGGCCCGCGCCTCCTCGGCGGTCTTGCCGCGCATCAGGGCTTCGGTCTGGGCGAAGAAGTTGGACAGCAGGATGTGATGGTGTTCGCCCAGCGGGTTGTGGGTTTCCGCCGCCGCCAGGAAGTCGGCCGGGATCAGCTGTGTGCCCTGATGGATCAACTGGTAGAAGGCGTGCTGGCCGTTGGTGCCGGGCTCGCCGAAGATCACCGGGCCGGTGGCGTAGTCCACCGGATTGCCCTGCCGGTCCACCCGCTTGCCGTTGCTCTCCATATCAAGCTGCTGGAGGTAGGCGGGGAAGCGGTGGAGGTACTGGTCGTACGGCAGCACGGCGTGCGCCGACGATCCCCAGAAACCGGTGTACCACACGCCGAGCAAGCCCAGGATCACCGGCATGTTGGCGTCGAGCGGCGCCAAGCGGAAGTGCTCGTCCATGGCGTGCGCCCCTTCGAGCAGATCCTCGAAGTGGTCCCAGCCGATGTCGAGCGCGACGGGCAGGCCGATGGCCGACCACAGGCTGTAGCGCCCGCCGACCCAATCCCAGAAACCGAACATGTTCCGGGTATCGATGCCGAACTCGCTCACCGCCTTCTCGTTGGTCGATACGGCAACGAAATGACGGGCGATGTGCTTTTCGTCCCGTGCCTCCTCCAGGAACCACGCGCGGGCGGAGCGGGCGTTGGTGAGGGTTTCCTGGGTGGTGAAGGTCTTGGAGGCGATGACGAACAGCGTCGTTTCGGGATCGAGCCATTCCAGGGTATCAACGAGATGCGTGCCGTCGACATTGGAGACGAAATGCACCACCAGATCGGGGTGCCCGTAAGGCCGCAGGGCCTCGGTCACCATCAAGGGGCCGAGATCGGAACCGCCGATGCCGATGTTGACGACGTCGGTGATGGCGCGGCCGGTATAGCCGGTCCACTCGCCCTCGCGCACCGTCTCGACGAAGCGCTCCATGCGTTCCAGCACTGCCTTGATGTCGGGCATGACGTCGTGGCCGTTGAGGCGCACGGGATGGTCGGAACGATTGCGCAGCGCCGTATGCAGCACCGCCCGGTTCTCGGTGACGTTGATCGCCTCGCCGGCGAACATGCGATCGCGCCACCCCGTCACGTCCTGCTGGCGGGCCAGGTCGAACAACAGCCCCATGGTTTCAGGCGTGACGATGTTCTTGGAGTAGTCGAGCAGGATATCCTCGACCTCCAATGAGAACTGCTCGAAGCGGCCGGAGTCGGCGGCGAACAGGTCGCGCATGGCGACGCCCTCCATGGCCTGCCGATGACGGGCGAGCGCGGTCCAGGCGGGGCTTGTCGTAAGGCCGGGCATGGGTTGGGTCCTCTTGGGTTGGCGATCCTTGCGGAAAACGTCGGGCACATCGTAAGCCGATCAAGATCACCAAAAAGTTTCAGCATGTAAGCCGAACAGGCAAGATCAGGCGAAAATGGCGTCAGTCAGCGGCTAATCACTGGCCAGTGCGTTTATAGTTCCCCTCTTGTTCGTTGGGAACCGGATTATAAGCTTGATCCGACCCGAAATCTCCGTTGGCAATCACGAATCGCTCACGTAGTGAATATAGCTATAACAAAAACCAGCCCATGATGCGCGACCGTTTTGCCGCTCCCCTTTCCTCGATTATTGACATAATCTCACAGTGCAGAAGGTCAGAATTAAATTTCATAGTGGGAAATGGATTTTTCAAATCGATCCCAGCACGCCATTATCAAATAGACTGAATGCCCGAGCCGCCTTGGCCGTAAGATGCCAGAGGGAAGAGCATAGCCTTACAAAAGACCTTTGACAATGTTTCGCGCGAAACTTGGGCCGCACGGCAAACCTCCTGAATAAGCAACATCGGGCGGATATGCTCAGCGACGTCTTCGTTGGCGCTGTCTTGTCCTCGGCGAAACACCGGTTTTTACGGCTCATCCCCCCTGCTCCCCCGGCGTTTTGCTCGCCTGGATGCCATCGGGCTGGCCGACCACCACGGTGGTCAGACGGACCGGGTCCAGCAGGGTGCGGGCCACCCGGTTCACGTCGTCCAGCGTCACCGCGTTGATCAGGTCGGAGCGGCGCTTGAGATAGTCGATACCCAAATCGTCGCGGCGCACCTGCAACAACACGCCGGAGATCGACGCGGTGGAGGAGAATTGCAGCGGGAACGAGCCGGTGAGGTAGGTTTTGGCGTCGGCCAACTCTTCCGCCGTGATCCCATCGCGCGCGATCCCCGCCCATACGTCCTTGATGACGGCGAGCGTCTCGGCGGCCTTGACGTTGACGGTGGACCCGCCGGCCATCAGCAGCGCCGAATGGTCGAGCGGCTGAAGCGACGACGACACGCCGTAGGACAAGCCGCGCTTGACGCGCACCTCCTCCATCAGCCGCGAGGTGAAGGTGCCGCCGCCCAGCACGTAGTTCAGGATCGCCGCCGGAAACCAGTCCGGGTCCTTGCGCTTCAAACCGGGCTGGCCCAGCAGCAGCACGCTCTGCGCCGTCGGGCGTGACGCCACCAGCACCTGTCCCTCGGTCTTCGGCACCACTTCGGGGATGGTGAAGGGCGTGGCGGTGGACGGCAACGCCCCGAACACCCGGTCCAGCGCCAGCCCCAGCTCGTCCGGCGTGATGTCGCCGGCCGCCGCCACCAGCAGCGTGTCCTTGGCGAAACGCTCCTTCACAAAGCCCCGCAGGTCGTCCCGGGTGATGTGCGGCACCGTCTCCAGGGAACCCCGCACCGGCCGCCCATAGGGATGATCGGGGAACACCGTCTGCGAAAAGGTGACCTGGGCGATATAATCGGGGTTGCCGAGGTCGCGGCGGATGCCGGCCAGCACGGAATTGCGCATCCGCTCGATCGCCTCGTCGTCGAAGCGCGGCTCGCTCAACGCCAGACGCAACAGGCGATAGGCCTCGTCCTGGTTTTCACTGAGCGTGACCAGCGAACCGGTGAAGGCATCGCGCCCCGCCCCGAAGCCCAGGCGGATGGCGTTGTCCTCCAACTGGCGCTGGAAGGTCTGGGAATCGAGCTCTCCCGCCCCCTCGTCCAGCAGCGTGGACAGCAGGTTGGCCACCCCCGCCTTGCCCTCGGGGTCGAGCGCCGCCCCACCCTCGAACGAGAAGTTCAGGGCAACGATGGGGTTCTTGTGGTCCTGGACCAGCCACGCCTCGATGCCGCCGGGGCTGATCACCCGCTCCACCTCCACCGCGCGGGCGGGCAGCGCGGCCAGCAGGCTCAACAGCAGAATGACGCAGCCCACCACGACGGCGCGAGCGTGCCGGGGATCACGATCGGATTGTCCCATCCTCAGCTCCCCTTCGGATCGCCGGCCGGCAGCAGCACGCCGATGACGGGACCGGGTTGATCGAGCACGGCGTGGGCGGCGGCGTTGACCTGATCGGCGGTGACGGCGGCGATGCGCTGCGGCCAGCTTTCCACATCATCCACCGTCTGGCCGGTGGCGAGCGCGATGCCGAAGGCATACGCCGGCCCGGTGAGGCTGTCGCGGGCGTAGGCCGCGTCGGCCAGCATCCGCCGCTTGGCGGTTTCCACCTCCTCCTCGGTCACGCCCTGGAGGAGGAGCTTGCGGATTTCGGCGGCCATCGCCTCCTCGGCCTTCGCCAACTCGACACCGGGCACCGGGCTCACCCCCACCGACAGGGTGCCGTAGTCCCAGAAGCCCGGCGAATAGCCCAGCGACGCTCCGGTGGCGATGCGCTGTTCCACCACCAGGCTCTTGTACAGCCGCGAGGTGTTGCCGCCGGACATGATCTCGGCCAGCACCTGCAAGGGATAGGCGTGCCGTGTTTCGCCCCGGTGATAGGAGGGGGCGACGTACATGCGGTAGAGCGAGGGCTGGCGCACCTCCTCGTGGCGCAGGATAACCCGGCGCTCGGCCCCCAGACCGGGTTCCTCGACACGGGTGCGCGACGGCACGGGACGCGGCCGGATGACGCCATAGTATTTCTCGGCCAGCGGCTTCAACTGGGCGGCGTCCACATCGCCGCTGACCACCAGAACGGCGTTGTTGGGGGCGTACCATTGACGGTAGAACGCTTCGGCCTTCTCGCGGTCGAGCTTTTGGATTTCCGGCTCCCAGCCGATGATGGGCGTGCCATAGGGATGATGGACGAACAGGGTGGCGCTCACCTGCTCGCCCAGGCGATCGCGGGGATCGTTGCCGGTACGCTGGCGCCGCTCTTCCAGCACCACCTGGCGTTCGGGCTTCACCTCCTCGTCGAGGAGGCGGAGGTTGGCCATGCGGTCGGCCTCCAGCCGCATCACCATCTCCAGCCGGTCCGACGCCACGGTCTGGTAATAGCCGGTGTAGTCCCAACTGGTGAAGGCGTTGTCGCGGCCGCCGTGGCGGGCGACCAGCCGGGAGAACTCGCCGGCCGCCACCGTGTCGGTGCCCTTGAACATGAGGTGTTCGAGGAAATGGGCGATGCCCGACGCGCCGTGGGGCTCGTCCGCCGCCCCCACCTTGTACCAGATCATGTGGGTGATGACCGGCACGCGGCGGTTGGTTACCACCACCACCTGAAGGCCGTTGTCGAGCGTGAAGGTTTCGGGGAAATAGACTCCCTTGGGGGGCATGTCGGCGGCGGCGGAACCGGCCGGCAGGGCCGTCACCAGGAGAAGCGCCGCCCCGGCCCGCATGAACAGGCGGCAGCGCGTGATCAGGCCCGAGAGCAAGGCGTCAAACCCTCCATCCAGGAACAATCCCGGCCGCCCCTCATGAAGAGGGGCGGCCGGGAGGTCCCTTCAAGCTGGGGACTCTGGTCTAGTTAAACAATCCTTCCAGCGGCGCCTTCTTGCGGCGCTGGATCACCGGCGTATCGCCTTCGGTCACCGGCTTGCCCTGGGCGGCGTTGGTGCGCAGGCGCTGCGCCTCGGCCGTCGGGTTGACGACGGTGCCCGGCAGGGCCGGGGTCTGCCAGAACAGCAGCGAGTCGACCCATCCCTTGTCGGCCACCACCAGGGAGGTGGACTCCTGGTCGACGACGGCGCGGATGTTGGGATCGGCCTTGGCCGCACCGGCCACGCCCAGCAGCGCCTGCTCGCCCGAGGTGGCACGCCCGGCCGCCGAAGCCGACACCACCTGGGTGCGGATGCTGGAGGAAGCCGTGCCCAACACCATGGTGGCGGCCTTCTGGCTCGGCTCCATCTCCTGCGGGCGCGTAGCGCCGGGGCGCGGCGGGCGCAGGTTGTAGTCCGGCGGCAGGCTGAGGGGAGCCCGCGACACCACGCTGAACTCGTCGGGGGTATTGCGGTCGAGGCCCAGAGCCTGACGGGTGTTGCCGCCGCCGCAGCCGGCCAGCGTCACGGTGGCGAGCGCCAGTCCGACGAAGGAAGTGAGAAGCTTCTTGTTCACCTGCATGGTCCCCAGCGATGAGCGCCCAACGTTCTAAGCCTTCTCGCTTCTTCCGAAAAGTCCGTCAATGACGATCAGCGTCACGCCGACCGAAATCGCACTGTCGGCGACGTTGAAGGCGGCGAAATGCCATCCCGCCCAGTGAAAGTCGAGGAAGTCGGCCACCGCCCCGAAGCGCAGCCGGTCGACGACGTTGCCGACCGCCCCGCCGATGATCAGGCCGAGCGCCAGCGCCACCAGCCGGTTCGCCGCCTGCCGCAGCCACGCCAGCAGGAAGATGACGATGACCACGGCCACGGCCGACAAGAGCCAGGGCATCCAGTCCGCCTCGTGCCACAGCAGACTGAAACTGACGCCCCGGTTCCACGCCATGACGAGGTTGAAGAAGGAGGTGACCGGAATGACGCGGGGCGGCTGCATCACCACCTCGACGATCCACCACTTGCTAAGTTGGTCCAGTACGATCACCACCACGGACAGCGCCAGCCCGAGGGCCAGACGCCGGCTGGATTCGGCTTCCTCCTCAACGCGCGTCAACACTCACTCCGCCGCTGTAGCACTGTGGTCCACCGCGTCGGCGCAGCGCCGGCACAGGGTCGGATGCTCGGCCACGGTGCCGACCTCGGGCAGGATCTGCCAGCAGCGCTCGCACTTCTGTCCCTCGGCCAAGCCCGGCACCACGCCGACGCCGGCGACATCGGCCAGGGTGAAGGCGCCCTCGGGCACCGCCCCCTCCACCACCTTGATCGACGAGGTGATGGAGATTTCGGCAAGGTCCAGGCCCTCGATCGCCGCCTGCGACGCGGCATCGACGTAGACCGTCGGCTCGGCCTGGAGCGAGGAGCCGATCTTCTTGTTGGCACGCTCCAGCTCCAGGGCGCCGGTGACGACGCGGCGCACGTCACGGACCTTCGCCCAGCGCTCGGCCAGTTCGGCGTTCTTCCAGGCGTCGGGCAGGGTCGGGAACTGGCGGCGGTGGACCGAGTCCTTGTCCAGGCCCGACGCCGCCACGCCCTGGGGCCGCGCCAGCCACGCCTCCTCGGCGGTGAAGCACAAGATGGGCGCCAGCCACGCGGTCAGGCAGGAGAACATCGTCTCCATCACCGTGCGCACCGAGCGGCGGCGCACCGAGTCCGGCCGGTCGCAGTACAGGCTGTCCTTGCGGACGTCGAAGTAGAACGCCGACAGGTCCACCGCGCAGAAGGTGTGCAGCGCCGTGAACAGGCTGTGGAAATCGTACTCGGCGATGCACTTGCGAACGTGGTCGTCCATCTCTTTCAGGCGATGCAGCGCCCAGCGCTCCAGCTCCGGCATCTCGTCGGCGCCGATGCGCTCGGCCTCGGTGTAGCCGTCGAGCGCACCCAGCAGGTAGCGCAGGGTGTTGCGCAGGCGGCGGTAGAGGTCGGCCTGATACTTGATGATCTCCGGGCCGATCCGCATGTCCTCGGAATAGTCCGAGCCCACCACCCACAGGCGCAGGATGTCGGCGCCGTACTTGTCGCCCACCTCCTGCGGCGCCACCACGTTGCCCAGCGACTTGGACATCTTGCGGCCCTGCTCGTCGAGCGTGAAGCCGTGGGTCAGCACCGTGTCGTAGGGCGCGCGGCCACGCGTGCCGCACGATTCCAACAGCGAGGAGTGGAACCAGCCGCGATGCTGATCCGAGCCTTCCAGATACAGCGAGGCCGGCGAGCCCAGTTCGGGCCGCTGCTCCAGCACGAAGGCGTGGGTCGAGCCCGATTCGAACCAGACGTCGATGATGTCCTTGATCTGCTCGAAGTCGGCGGCCTGATAGGCGTCGCCCAGGAACTCCTGCGGATCGCGCGAGAACCACGCGTCGGAGCCTTCCTTCTCGAAGATGTCGGCGATGCGGGTGAACACCGCCTCGTCGCGCAGGATCTGGCCGTCGGCCTTGCGCACGAACAGGGCGATGGGCACGCCCCAGGCGCGCTGGCGGCTGATACACCAGTCGGGACGGCTTTCGATCATCGCGCGGATGCGGTTCTCGCCCTGCGGCGGCACCCAGCGGGTATCGCCGATCGCTTTAAGAGCCACCTCGCGCAGGTTGTTCGTCGCCATGGAAATGAACCACTGCGGCGTGGTGCGGAAGATCAGCGGCGCCTTGGAGCGCCAGGAGTGCGGGTAGCTGTGTAAAAGCTTGCCGCGCGCCAGCAGGTTGCCGGCGCCCTGGATGGCCTCGATCACCGCCTCGTTGGCGTCGCCGGTCTTGCCGTGGGCGGTATAGACGACGCGGCCGGCGAACAGCGGCACATGGTCGTAGAACGAGCCGTCCTCGCCCACCGTCTGCGGCACCTCGATGCCGAACTGGCGACCCAGGTTGAAGTCGTCCTCGCCGTGGCCCGGCGCGATATGGACAAAGCCGGTGCCGGTGTCGTTGGTGACGAACTCACCCGGCAGCAGCGGCACGGCAAACCCGTAGCCCTGGCCGTTCAGCGGGTGGGCGCAGCGGGTGTCGGCCAGCCGCGAGCCCGGCAGGGTGTAGAGCTTCTTCCACTGGCTGATTCCGGCGGCCTCGCGCACGCTCTCGGCCAGCCCGGTGGACAGCACAAGGCGCTGGCCCGGCAGGGCGAGGCTGCCGTCCCCCACCGCCTCCACCTTGTAGACGCCGTATTCCAGCTCGGCGCCAAAGGCGATGGCGCGGTTGCCCGGCATGGTCCACGGCGTGGTGGTCCAGATCACCACGAAGGCGTCGTCCAGTTCCGGCGTGGCCGGGGCGGTAACGGGAAACTTGACGAAGATGGTGGAGGAGGTGTGGTCGTGGTACTCGACCTCCGCCTCGGCCAGCGCCGTCTTTTCCACCACCGACCACAGCACCGGCTTGGCGCCCTTGTACAGACCGCCGTTCAGCGCGAACTTGTGGATTTCGCGGGCGATCTGCGCCTCGGCCGGGAAGGTCATGGTGGTGTAGGGATCTTCCCAGTTGCCCAGGATGCCGAGGCGCTGGAACTCCTCGGCCTGCACCCGCACCCAATGGGCGGCGAACTCGCGGCATTCGGCGCGGAACTGGTTGATCGGCACCTCGTCCTTGTCCTTGCCGGCCGCCCGGTACTTCTCCTCGATCTTCCACTCGATCGGCAGGCCGTGGCAGTCCCAGCCAGGGACGTAGTTGGCGTCATGGCCCAGCATCTGCCAGGAGCGGTTGATGACGTCCTTGAGGATCTTGTTGACCGCGTGGCCGATGTGGATGTTGCCGTTGGCGTACGGCGGGCCGTCGTGCAGCGTGAACTTCTCCCGACCGGCCGAATCCGCGCGCAACGTGCGGAAGAGGTCCATCTCGGCCCAGCGCTTCAGCAGCTCGGGCTCCTTCTGGGGCAAGCCGCCCCGCATGGGAAAGTCGGTGCGCGGCAGGAAGACGGTGGATTTGTAGTCGCGGGTCATGGGTTGGGCGATCCCTGGTACGGCATGTGCGGAGCGACGCGAGCATAAGGCGCGGCGCGAGTTCGGAAAGACGAAAACCCGGCCCTCGTCAGAGGACCGGGCACATAATTCGCGCCGTTCGCGCCCAGAATGGAGCCGTAAACATCATGGGGCGGGATGTTAGCAGCCGCGACGCGGGGGTCAAGGGCGGGAGTTGGGCGGACAGGCGCCGGGAACCACTGCAATTTGAGGCTACGCTCTGGCGTTATCTACCCTCCGCGATCATCGGCGCGAAACCAACCAGGGGCGTATGATTTCCGCCACCTTTGGAAAGGAAGGAAACCATGCTGAAATCCTTCGCCATCGCTCCGCTGACCGCCCTTGCCCTTCTCGCCGGAGCCCCGGCTGCCGGCCTGGCGCAACAGGCCGGACAGACCGCCGTGACCGCCCCGCAAGCCGCCTCCCCGGCCGCACAGCAGACCTTGAGGGAAATCGAGCAGACCCTGGGCACGGTGCCGTCGTTTTTCCGGGATTTCCCCGAAGCCGGCCTGCCCGGCGCCTGGGAGGAGTTCAAGACGGTCCAGATGAGCGATAAGACCGCCCTGTCCAACAAGGAGAAGGAATTGATCGGGCTGGCGGTGGCCGCGCAAATCCCCTGCACCTACTGCATCTACGCCCACACCACGTTCGCCCGGATGGCCGGCGCCACCGACCAGGAGGTCAAGGAGACCCTCGCCATGGCCGCCATCGTCCGGCACTGGAGCACGGTGCTGAACGGCAGCCAGACCGAACTGAGCGCCTTCAAGCAGCAGATCGACCGGATCGCCGAGCACGCCCGGCAAACGGCGCAGACCCAGGCGCCGGCCACCGCCGGCTCGACCAACGGCGAGTAATACCAAGTTCAGAAAGTTCTCCCTTGTGAACTTGGTATAGGGCCGCGCCCGCGGCCCCGCGACCGCGCGCCCGTGGGCGCGAAGCCAAGCGGCCGGATGCCGCGCCCGGCGCTTGAGGGGGCAGAAAAGTTCTGACCGCCGGTCAGAACTTTTCTGAAACTGGCATAAGCGGGACGGTTACCGCGCGGCAAGTGCCGCGCGGGCCGCCCCGGCGTCCTGGATGATCTGCGCCTTCAGTTCGCCCAGCGAGGCGAACTTCTTTTCCGGCCGGATGTAGTCGATCAACTTCACCCTGAGATGTTTGCCATAGAGATCGCCCTGGAAATCGAAGAGGTGGACCTCAAACCGCTCGGCGATGCCGTCCACCGTCGGGCGGCGGCCGAAGTTGGCCACCCCGTCATGCCATACCGTAGCGCTGCCGGTGTCGATGCCGGCGCGCACGGCGTACACGCCGTAGGCCGGACGCAGGTATTCGCCCAACTCCAGGTTGGCGGTGGGATAGCCGATGGTGCGGCCGCGCGCGTCGCCATGCTCCACGCGCCCTTCCACCTCCCACCAGTGGCCGAGCAGCCGCGCCGCCTCCCCCGACCGACCGGCCAACAAGGCGTTGCGCACGCGAGTGGAGGAGAAAACGCCGTCCTGCGGGTCCATCACCGGCCCCACCGCCGTCACGCGGAAGCCGAGCGCCCGCCCTTGCGCCTCCAAGAACGGCGCGTCGCCCTGGCGCCGGTGGCCAAACAGAAAGTCGTAGCCCACCACCACATGACGCAGCCCCAGCCCCTCCACGATCACCTCGCGGACGAAGTCGGCGGCCGACTTGTGCCGGAAGGTCGAGTCGAAGTGGATGACGAACAACAGGTCCACCCCCAGCTCTTCCATATGCCGCGCCTTGATGCGAAGGGGCGTCAGGCGGAAGGGCGGATCGTCGGGGCGGAACACCGAGCGCGGGTGCGGTTCGAAGGTGATGGCGGCAAGCGGGGCACCGGCCGCGCGCGCCAGCCGGGCGGCCTCGCCGATCACCGCGCGATGGCCGCGATGCACCCCATCGAAGTTGCCGATGGCGGCCACCGCCCCACGGGCGTCGTCGGGAAGCTCGGTATAATGCCTAAACAATCGCATGCGCATGCCCCTATGCCGCCCGGACGCCGAAGGGTGGGACGACAGGAGGTCCGGTTCGCGCGGGCAGGGGTCTATATAGAATGCCGCCGGCGCGGGGTAAACGCGCCGGCGGCACAGGGTAGAACGATAATAAGAGGCGGGATCAGCCGCGCGACGGCACCATCACGACGGCCTCGCCTTCAATCACGTCCTTGCCACCGACCGTGCAGACGGTGCGCAGCGTCAGGCGCTTCTTCTCCGGCACGATGTCGGTGACGGTGACGCGGGCGGTGACCGTGTCGCCGGCGCGAACCGGCGCCTTGAACTTCAGGCTCTGGCTCATGTAGATGGTCCCCGGCCCCGGCAGCTTGGTGCCCAGCACGGTCGAGATGAAGCCGGCCGACAGCATGCCGTGGGCGATGCGGCCCTTGAACATGGTCTGGCTGGCGTATTCCTCGTTCAGGTGGACCGGGTTGGTGTCGCCCGACACGCCGGCGAACAGAACGATGTCCGCGTCGGTGATGGTGCGGGAGTAGGCGGCGGACATGCCGACCGACAAATCTTCCAGGAAGTAGCCGTGGATGCCTTCGTCCACGCTGCGCACGTCATCCATTGCAAGCGCCTTCTATAATGGCGCCGCGCGATGGCGACGCCCGATCCATGGTGCGGCGCAAAACATACCCGCCACAGATGCTTTCGCTCAAGTTCATTGTGCGGATTCTATAAAAACTTCACGCAATGACCTAATTTCGTTTCGCATCGATCAAACCCGCGGTGAATTCGCACGCGCAACAAATCCCGCCGCCTCTGGACAGAGCGGGGCGCCCGCGCGATGATCCATGAAGTACAAGGTCCGGCATTCGGCCGATGGCGGCCGGGGAGCGCACCCATGGAAACCCTGATTCTGCTTTTCCTTGTCGGGGGTGTCGTCGCCTTCATCCTCTACAAGACTCGCCTGCCCGACCGCGCCGTCCATGGCGGTTCGTCGACATCGACGACGCAGGGTCGTGCCTGGCACGATGCCGGCGACCCCAGGGCGCCGCGATTCGATACCCCCCCGTCGCCCGGCGTCGGCGGGACGCAGGGGCAGGGCCTGGGCTTGGCCGCCACCGCCGCCCTGACCGGCGCCGCCGCCTACCTCTCGCTGACGGACGACAAAACTCCCGACGCTCCTGACGCCGGCGAAGACGGTGAGGGGGACAGCGGCGGGGATGGCGGCGGAGATGGCGGCGGAGATGGCGGCGGGGACGGCACCTGACCTTCGTTCCCGCGCCGCAAACGGAACCTTTTCCCGCCACCGCCCATTGAGCCGTGACCAGGGTTACGCCAGGGGGCGGGAGGCGGTACGGTGTTCGCCCATTCGATCGAGCTTTTCCGGCTGTTCGGTTTCAGCATCCGGGTGGATGTGAGTTGGCTGCTGTTGGCCGTGCTCATCACCTGGAGCCTTGCCGTCGGCTACTTTCCCGTCGACGCTCCCGGCCTTGACCGCGCGACCTATTGGTGGATGGGGGCGGCCGGGCTGATCGGGCTGGCCACGTCGATCGTGCTGCACGAGTTGGCCCACGCCCTGGTGGCCCGGCGCTATCATCTGCCGATCCGCAGCATCACCCTGTTCATCTTCGGCGGCGTGGCCGATCTGCGCGAGGAACCGCCCAGCGCCAAGGCCGAATTCATGGTGGCCGTCGCCGGGCCGGTTCTCAGCCTGACGCTGTCCGTGCTGCTGGCCCTGGCCACGGCCGTGGCGGCATCGGCGGAAACGCCCTACGCGGCGGTGGCCGTCACCGGCTATCTGTCGATGATCAACCTGATGCTGGGAGTGTTCAACCTCGTGCCGGCCTTCCCGCTCGACGGCGGGCGGATGCTCCGGGCGGCGCTGTGGGGCTGGAAGAAAGACCTCCTGTGGGCCACCCGCATCGCCTCGGGCCTCGGTTCCGGCTTCGGCTTCCTGTTGATCCTGATGGGCCTCTACAGCGTCCTGGCAGGCGATCTGCTGACCGGGCTGTGGTGGTTCCTGATCGGCCTGTTCGTCCGTGCCGCCTCGGCCGGGGCCTACCAGCAGACGCTGGCGCGCTCCCTGTTCGCCGGCCAGCCGGTCAGCCGCTTCATGCGCCGCGACCCGGTGGCGGTGGAGGCGCGGCTGCCGCTGGGCGGGTTCGTCGACGATTACGTCTTCCATCACTACTACAAGTCCTTCCCCGTGTTGGATTCCGGGCGGCTGGTGGGCTGCGTGCGGGTGGAGGACGTCAAGAAGGTGTCGCGCGACCGCTGGCCGGTGGTGCGGGTGCGCGAGGTGATGGAGCCCTGCGGCGACACCAACACCATCTCCCCCGATCTTGACGCCGGCCGCGCGCTCGCCCGGATGCGGGAAACCGGCGCCAGCCGGCTGATCGTCGCCCGCGACGGCCGGCTGGTGGGGATTGTATCGCTGAAAGATCTCCTGGGCTTCCTCTCGCTGTCGCTTGATCTGGGCACCGAGCCGCACCGCCCTGGCCCGTGGGAGTCCGGTCACCTGCGCCACGGCTGATGCACGCCGAAAGAGCGAGAGCCTTCTCCTCCTGGCTGAATGGAGGAACACCGCCTCCGCCCCCACATCCTATCCAACACGGCCTTCGATGGCGGTCCCGCTCATGCTGCTGCCTACCACCGACCGCCGCGCCCGTTGGTTGGCGCTGGTGCTCCTGGCGACGGTGCCTCTGCTCTACGGTGCGTTGGCGCTGGATTTCGGGCAGGACGCCAATTGGGACTTGCGGAACTATCACTGGTACAATGCCTACGCCTATCTGGATGGGCGCCACGGCTTCGACCTCCTGCCCTCGCAGACGCCCTACTTCTACAACCCTCTCCTGGACACGCCGTTCTTCCTGCTGGCCCAGGCGGTGCCGGCCCCGGTGGCGGGCTTCACCCTGGGAGTCGTGCAGGGGACGAACTTCATCCTCCTGTTCCTGCTGGCCCATGCGCTGCTGCGCCTGGAAAGCGCGCTGGCGCGCGTCGGGCTGGCGGCGGCACTGGCGCTGGCGGGCCTGCTGGGCGGCGGCGCGCTCGGCCTCGTCGGCACCACCTTCTACGACAACGTGATCAGCCTGGGGGTCACCGGCTCAGCCCTCGTGGTGACCGTCGGACACCGGCTGATGATCACCGGCCCGACCGGAGAGGCGCTGACGCGGGCCTTCCTGGCCGGGCTGCCCATCGGGATGTCCATGGGATTGAAGCAGCCGAGCGTCCTGTTCGGCGCCGGCCTGTGTCTTGCCCTTCTGGCGCTGGGCGGCCCCTGGCAGCGGCGGGGCCTGCTGGCTTTGGGCTTCGGTTTCGGCGCCACGGCGGCCACCCTGGCGTTTTCCGGTCCCTGGATGCTCCACCTCTGGCGCGAGCACGGCAATCCCCTGTTCCCTTACCTCAACGATCTGTTCCAGTCGCCCGATGGCGCGGTATCGGACTATCGCCAGAAGACGTTCATTCCCACCGGCCCCGTCGAACGCCTGCTGTTCCCGCTGTCCTGGGTGGCCGACCCGCTCAAGGTGGGAGAAACGCCGTTCCGCGATCTGCATATTCCCCTGCTCTATGTGCTGCTGCCGGCGGCGGGGTTGGTCGTGTTATGCACCCGGCATCGCCCCCTCATGCCGGCCGTCGCCGAACCGGCGCCGGCGCGCTATCTCCTGCTCGCGCTCGCCACCACCTACGTGCTGTGGCTGAACGCCTTTTCCATCTACCGCTACCTGATTCCGCTGGAAATGATGGCGCCCTTGGCGCTGGCGCTGTCGGCGGCGTTGCTGCCGCTGTCGCGGCGCGGCTGGATGATGCTGACGGTGGCCCTCCTGGTCACCGCCCAAGCGGCGGCGCGGCCTGCCGATTGGGGCCGGGTACCGTGGGGGCGGCATGTCGTCGAGGCCGACATCCCGCCCCTGCCCAAAGGGGCCATGGTGCTGATGGGCGGCTACTGGGCGATATCCCACGTCATCCCCGCCTTCCCGCCCGACATCCCCTTTATCCGCATCCAGAGCAACTTCCAGCAGCCGGACACCAGGACCCGCTTCGCCGAAGCGGCGCGCCGCCGGGTGACGTCCCACCGAGGCCCGCTGTTCATGCTGAGCACCATCCCCGACACCCCCGACGTCGCCCGCGCGGCGGCCCGCCTGGGCCTGGAGTTGGACCGCGACAGTTGCCAGCCGATCGCCAACAACCTGGGAGAGTCCTTGAATCTGTGCCCGGTTTATCGCTGAAGGAGGGGCATTCCCGGCGGCGGCCATGCTAAAGTATCGACACCATGAAGACCCTCCTCGCCTCTCCGCTGGTTCGCCAGTTCCTCAAATTCGGCCTTGCCGGTATCGCCGGGCTGTCGGTGGACACCGTCGCCCTGTACGCCCTGCTCTACGGCGTGGGGACCGACTTCTACTCCGGCCGGGCGGTCAGCTTCCTGATGGCGGTGACCACCACCTGGGCGCTCAACCGCGCCTTCACCTTCAAGGGCGACCATCCCGGGCCGATGTGGCGGCAATGGCTGGCCTTCCTGGGAGCCAACAGCTTCGGCGCGGTGGTCAACTATGCCACCTACGCCGCCCTGGTCACCTGGAGCCTGCTGGCCGCCGCCTACCCCATCATCGCCGTGGCCGCCGGTTCCATCGCCGGCATGTTCTTCAACTTCGCCGCCTCGAAGAAGCTGGTGTTCCGAGGGGCGTGAGCGCACCCCGGAACCACCACCGTTGCAAGAGGTAAAGGGAAGGAAAAACAAGGCAATAGCCAAAAGCATGGTTGCCGAGATGGTTTCATTCCGGTTCCACCATGTTACACCCGTTTCCCTCCCCGCCCCATGGACTTCGCCCCCCGGCTCGCCATATAACGGCGCTATGACGCTGCCCTTTTTGAAAATGCACGGTCTCGGCAACGACTTCGTGGTGATCGATACCCGGAGCGCCGACCCCTGTCTGTCACGCGACCAGATCGCCGCCATCGCCAACCGCCGCACTGGCGTGGGCTGTGACCAGTTCATCCTGATCGAGCCGCCCAGAAGCGCCGACGCCGCCGCCTTCATGCGCATCCACAATCCCGACGGCAGCGAGTCTGGCGCCTGCGGCAACGCTACGCGTTGCGTGGCGTCGTTGCTGATGCGCGAAACCGGCCGCGACACGGTGGTGATCCAGACCATGGCGGGGCTGCTGCGCGCCGAAGCGGCTCCCGGCGGCCTCGTCGCCGTCGACATGGGGCCGGCGCGGCTCGACTGGCGGGAGATTCCGCTGGCGCAGGCCCACGATACCCTGCACCTTCCCTTGGAGATGGGCACGCTCGGCGACCCGGTGGCGGTCAGCATGGGCAACCCGCACTGCGTCTTCTTCGTGCCGGACGTCGGTGAAATCCCGCTGGACTACATGGGGCCGGCGCTGGAGCATCATTCCCTGTTCCCCGAGCGCACCAACGTGGAAATCGTCCAGGTCCTCTCCCCCACCCGGCTGCGGATGCGGGTATGGGAGCGCTCGGCCGGCATTACCCAGGCCTGCGGCACCGGCGCCTGCGCCACGCTGGTGGCGGCGGCCCGCCGGGGCCTCTCGCAACGCCGGGCGGAAGTGATTCTCGACGGCGGCACCCTGGTGATCGAGTGGCTGGAGAACGGCCATGTGCTGATGACCGGACCGGCCGCCACCAGTTTCAGCGGCACTCTGACCTCCGAACTGGCGGGTGAGCTGGCATGACCTCCGACACCGGCGCGCGGGACCCGGAGATCGTCACCTTCGGATGCCGCCTCAATTCCTATGAATCCGAGGTGATGCGCGGCCACGCCAAGGCCGCCGGGCTCGACAACGCGGTGATCGTCAACACCTGCGCGGTAACGGCCGAGGCCGAGCGCCAGGCCCGCCAGATGATCCGCAAGCTGCGCCGGGAAAACCCCGAGGCGCGCATCATCGTCACCGGCTGCGCCGCCCAGATCGCGCCGGAGAAGTACGCGGCGATGCCCGAGGTCGATCAGGTGATCGGCAACGAGGAGAAGCTGAGGCCCGAAACCTATGGACTGCCGGTGGCGGAAAAGGTGCTGGTCAACGACATCATGTCGGCGAAGGAAACCGCGCATCACCTGATCAGCGGCTTCGAGGATCGCTCCCGCGCCTTCATCCAGGTGCAACAGGGCTGCGACCATCGTTGCACCTTCTGCATCATCCCCTTCGGCCGTGGCCCGTCACGTTCGGTGCCGATCGGCGAGGTGGTGCGCCAAGTCCGCGCCCTGGTGGCGGCCGGCTACAACGAGATCGTGCTGTCGGGCGTCGACGTCACCTCCTACGGCCCCGACCTGCCGGGCCAGCCGACGCTGGGCCAGATGATCCGCCGCCTGCTGGCCCAGGTGCCGGAACTTCCACGTCTCAGGTTATCCTCGCTCGACCCCGTGGAGGTCGACGGCGACCTGTGGCGGCTGATCGCCGACGAGCCCCGGCTGATGCCACACCTGCATGTCTCGATCCAGGCCGGCGACGACCTCGTCCTCAAGCGCATGAAGCGCCGCCATCTTCGTTCCGATGCCGTATCGTTTTGCGAGCGCGCCCGGTCGTTGCGCCCCGACATTGTTTTCGGCGCCGATCTGATTGCCGGCTTCCCCACCGAAACCGATGAGATGTTCGCCAACACGCTCAGGATCGTCGAGGACTGCGGCCTGACGTGGCTGCACGTCTTTCCCTATTCCGAGCGGCCGGGCACGCCGGCGGCCAAGATGCCGCCCGTGCCGGTCCCGGTACGCAAGGCCCGCGCCGCCACCCTGCGCGCCGCCGGTGCGGCGGCCGTGGCGGGATTCCTGGCGACCCAGGTGGGAACCACCGTGACGGCGCTTGTTGAAAAGGACACGCTCGGCCGCACCGAGCACTTCGCCGAAATCCTGTTGGACCGCGTCGTCGAGCCGGGCACCCTGGTGCGCGCCCGCGTCACGGGGGTGGAGGGCGACAAGCTGTCAGGCTCAATCGAGGGATAATCCGCATGTTCAAATTCTGGGGCCGCAAGAAGCCCGAAGAGCCGAAGAAGATCGAGGAACTCCAGGTCGAAGAACTTCCGGTCGAGGAGTATCCGCAGCAGGAAGCTCCGCCGCCGGTCCTGGAAACCATCCCCGACGAGCCCATCGCCGAATTCGAACCGGAACCGGAACCAGAGCCCGAGCCCGAGCCCGAGGAAGGAGAGGACGAGCCCCCCGCGCCCGTCGTCGCCGCCCCGGCGGCTCCCAAAGCCGGCTGGCTGACGCGCATGCGCCAAGGCTTGGCCAAATCCACCAGCAAGCTGACCGACGGCATCGCCGGCATCTTCACCCAAGGCAAGCTCGACGACGCGATGCTGGAGGACCTTGAGGATCTCCTCATCACCGCCGACATGGGGCCGACCACGGCGGCCAAGCTGACGGCGGAACTGCGCCGCACCCGCTTCGGCAAGGAAGTATCGGCCGAGGAGATCAAGGGGGCGCTCGCCGAACAGATCACCGGCATCCTGGAGCCGGTGGCCGAATCCATCGAGATCGACTCGAAGAAAAGGCCCTTCGTCATCCTGGTGGTCGGCGTCAACGGCACGGGCAAAACCACGACCATCGGCAAGTTCGCCAAATTGCTGCAAGAGGGCGGCTTTTCGGTGATGCTGGCGGCGGGCGACACCTTCCGCGCCGCCGCCGTGCAGCAGCTCCAGATCTGGGGCGAGCGCACCGGCTGCCCGGTGGTGGCCAAGGAAACCGGCGCCGACGCGGCGGGCCTCGCCTTCGACGCCTACCAGCGGGCGCGGGCCGAGGGCACCGAGGTTTTGCTGATCGATACCGCCGGACGCCTGCACAACAAGACGGCGCTGATGGACGAACTTAAAAAGATCGTCCGCGTTCTGAAGAAGATCGACGCTTCCGCCCCCCACGCCACCATCCTGACGCTCGACGCCACCACCGGCCAGAACGCCCATTCCCAGGTGCAGGTGTTCGGCGAGATGGTGGACGTGACGGGCCTCGTGCTGACCAAGCTCGACGGCTCGGCGCGCGGCGGCGTGCTGGTGGCCTTGGCGGAGAGCTTCAACCTGCCGGTCCACGCCATCGGTGTCGGCGAGGGGGCGGACGACCTGCGGCCGTTCGAGGCCGACGCCTTCGCCCGCTCGCTGATGGGGCTGGAGAGCTAGGAAAACCATGGCCGAGCCCCCTCCCTCCACCGCACCGGAGACCTTTACCGACGCCGAGGCGGGCCTGCAAAGGGTACGCGATCTCTACGAGACGTCGACCGCCTACCTCCGCCAGCGTTTCACCGCCTTCGCGGCGGGAGAGAACCCGGCGGGGCATGTCCATGCCTACTATCCCTATGCCCAACTGGTGACCGAGACGGGGGCCAGGGTGGACACGCGGCTGTCCTACGGCTTCATCGAGGGACCGGGCGTCTATCGCACCACCCTGACCCGCCCCGACCTGTTCGACCGCTATTACCTGGAGCAATTCCGGCTCTTGATGCGCAATCACGGGGCGGCGCTGGAGGTGGGCATTTCGGACGAGCCCATTCCCATCCATTTCGCCTTCCCCGAAGGCCTGCACGTCGAGGCGGGGCTGACGCATGAGCGGCTGGCGCACCTGCGCCACCACTTCGACCTGCCCGACCTGACGCGCATGGACGACGGTATCATCAACGGTACGTTCGACGCCGCGCAGGGCGAGCCGCGGCCGCTGGCGCTGTTCACGGCGCCTCGCGTCGATTATTCGCTGCATCGGCTGAAACACTACACCGCCACCTCGGCCGACCACTTCCAGAATTATGTGCTGTTCACCAACTACCAATTCTATATCGACCAGTTCATCGCGCTGGGCCTGGAGTTGATGAGCGAAACCAGCGACCCGGCCCAGCGCGATTATCGTCAGCAATACGAATGCTTCATCGAGCCCGGTGACTATATCACCCCCAACCGCAATCTGGACGGCGGCGTGCCCACTGGCGACCGCTCGCTCAAGCTGCCGCAGATGCCGGCCTACCACCTGAAGCGCCGGGACGGCAACGGCATCACCATGGTCAACATCGGCGTCGGCCCATCCAACGCCAAGACCATCACCGATCACATCGCCGTCCTGCGCCCGCATGTCTGGCTGATGCTGGGCCACTGCGCCGGCCTGCGCAACACCCAGAAGCTGGGCGACTACGTGCTGGCCCACGGCTATGTCCGCGACGACCATGTGCTCGACGCCGACCTGCCGCTGTGGGTGCCGGTACCGGCGCTGGCCGAGGTGCAACAGGCGCTGGAAAAGGCGGTGGCAGCCATCACCGGGCGCAAGGATTACGACCTGAAGAGCGTCATGCGCACCGGCACGGTGGTCACCACCGACAACCGCAACTGGGAGCTTCAGGACCACCGGGAGGTGGTCAAGCGTTTCTCCCAGAGCCGGGCCATTGCCATGGACATGGAATCGGCGACCATCGCCGCCAACGGCTTTCGCTTCCGCGTTCCCTACGGCACGCTGCTGTGCGTCTCCGACAAACCCTTGCACGGCGAGATCAAGCTGGCCGGCATGGCCAACAAGTTCTACCGCGAACAGGTGGACCAGCATCTGAAGATCGGCGTGCTGGCCATGGAACTGCTGCGCCAGTTGGGACTGGAGCGGCTGCACTCCCGCAAGCTGCGCAGCTTCGCCGAAGCGGCGTTCCAGTAGCCCTTCGTCCGACCACGGGCGCTGCCGGTGGGTGTAACCCAACCGCAACACGTCTCTTTTGCCGCACCGCACACGGAAGCACTCCCCTTTTCGGCAGTGCAGCATAGCATTATTATCAGTCGTCGGGTCGTTGTGACCGGGCAGTCACAGGTATGCGGGATTTTAGAAAACTCCAAAACTCCGCGTGAAATGTGACGCGGATCACGGAAAATATTGATCGACGCAGGGTACGGTTCGACCAGGGCAGGAATCAGGAACGAGGCTGTTTGCGGTGCGGTTGGTTAACCAAATAGTAACCATAACCCTCGTACTATCAGTCCAGGCAATCAATGCCGAGTAGTCGGAGCCGAGCGAGGACGATGATGAACACTTTTGCTAAAGACTGGCGGAGGTGGTCCCGAGCCGAGCGGCTGACGGTCAAACTGCTTGCCGCCTTGGCGATGGCCGGGGCCGCCGGGCACGCCGTCTTGAACGTCATCTGACCTCGTCCCCAGGGTCTGCTGATCGGGGGATTCCCCGATAACGCAAAATTGAACTTCAACATCGGGCCCCTTCCCGCTATCTAGGGCCTTGTGACTGCTCTCCTCAAACTCCTGATGGAGGCCGGGCCTCTCCTGGTCTTCTTCATCACCAACGCCCGCGCCGGCATCATGACCGGCACGGCGGCGTTCATGGTTGCGACCGCCCTGGCGCTGATCGTCTCCTGGCGGCTGGAACACCGGCTGCCGGTGATGCCTTTGGTCACCTGCGGCTTCGTCCTGTTGTTCGGCGGGTTGACGCTGTGGCTAGACGACGATCTGTTCATCAAGCTGAAGCCGACGGTGGTGAATCTGCTGTTCGCCACGGTGCTGCTGGCGGGTCTGGCGTTCCGCCGCAACGTGCTGAAGCACGTTCTGGGCGCCATGCTGGCGTTGACCGACGAGGGCTGGCGCAGTTTGAGCCGCCGCTGGGCGCTGTTCTTCGTGGTGCTGGCCGTCCTCAACGAGGTGGTCTGGCGCACCCAGCCGACCGACGTGTGGGTGAATTTCAAGGTGTTCGGCATCATGCCGCTGACGCTGGTGTTCAGCGCGCTCCAGATGCCGCTGATCCTCAAGCACCAGGTTTCCCAGGAAGACGACAAGGCCGGGGCCTGAGCGGCCCTCCCGAAGGGTGCCCCTAAGGGGTGGCCGACGGGTTGGCGGCAGGCGGGAAGTTGGTCTGGCCGATCCGCGCGCGGTACTCGTGCAGCGCCCAACGGACGGTGGGGAACGCGATGTCGTCCCACGGGATTTCGTCCCAGCGGAACAGCCCCACCTCCAGGCTTTCCGGCCCGGCCGCCACCTCGGGCGTGACCAGCCGGGCGCGGTAGATCATTTGCACCTGACTGATGCGCGGCAGGTTGTAGAGCGCCAGAAGCGCGTCCACCTCAATGCGGGCGCAGGCTTCTTCCCAAGCCTCGCGGACCGCCCCCTCAATAGTGGTTTCGCTCAACTCCATGAAGCCGGCCGGCAACGTCCAGAATCCCTTACGCGGCTCGATGGCGCGGCGACACAAAAGAATGCGGTCTTCCCAGGTGGCCACCGCCCCCACCACGATCAGCGGGTTTTCGTAGGCGATGTAGCCGCAGTCGGGACAGACCAGCCGTTGACGCTCGTCCCCCTGGGGAACAGTGCGCACGCACGGTCCGCGCAGGGCCGAGGGGATGTCGGGAGATGGTTCGGACATGGGCAGAATGTGGCGCGCCGCTGGTGCCCCGGCAAGCTCAGACGCGGACATCGAGGAAGTTGCCGCGGGGGATCTTGTCCTTGACCATCTGGGGCGGCATGCCCCCCTCCTGGTCGGCCTTGCGATAGACCTTCTCGACCGGGGTTTCCCGCCGCTGCACCGCCTGGACGGCTTCCGCCGATTCCGCGGGGACCGGCGGCGGCCGACGCACGCCTTCCATCCGGATCGGGCTCGGGTAGGCCGTGGTCGGGCGGTACGTCTGGATCTGCATGGCGCTCCCCGGCACGGATGTGAGGAACTCTTACCGGGCGCGACGGCGCTATCACCATCATCCGTTGGTTCTATGCGTCGGTAAGACGCACCCTTTGGCTGGGTGGGTGCCCCTAAAATTGGCAATCCTTGCTGCCGAAAACGTCCGATGGCCCCCCTTTCGCCCTTTTCCCTTGCGCTATCCACCAGCGACGAAGCCGATCCTCAGGATTCCGCGCTGGAAAAGCTTATGGGCGTGGACGGATTCACGCCACCATGCGCCCCGGCACCGTACCCGGGCCGACATGCGCCGGAGGACCGGGAGGAAGCCGCCATTCTCCTGCGGCTGATGGACCAGTCATCCCAGCTTACCCGCGACGCCATGGCGGGGCTGGTGACCCTGGCCCGGCGGCGGCCGTCGTTGCGCCAGCCGCTGGCCAGCCGGCCCGAGTTCACCGCCGAGGACGCGCGAGCGCTCTACGGCTACGGCTCACCCGAACTGCGGCGGCGGATGGCCATCCGTTTCCGGCTGAACGAGGCCGCCATTCACGCCCGGCTGATGATCACCGTGCATCGGCTCGCCGACCTGTGGCGACGCGGCCGCGTTCAGGAACAGGAGGCGCTGGCCGACCATCTGGCCGCGCGCGACGCCATTTCCCCGCTTCTGCTGGTGCAAGCCATGCGCAACGGCCGGAACGGCGTTTTCGAGGTGCTGTTCGCCCGCTTCGCCGGCCTGGATCGCGAGGCGGTGGACTTGCTGATCGACGAGGCCGGCTCGGACGCCTTCGCCGTGGTCGCCAAGGCGCTGGGCTTTACCAAGCCGACCTTCGCAACTCTGTTCCTGCTCGCCCGCGGGGCGAGGCCGGGAGACAAACGGGTCGATCCCCACGAACTCGCCCGCGTACTGCAACGCTTCGACCGCATCAACCGCGTCGAGGCCGAGGCCTGGCTGGCCGACTGGCAGGCCGATGCCCGCGAACTGGCCGCCTATCTCGCCTTGTCATAAATGTCGTTCTTCTCTTGTTCTCTTTTTCCGCCACCTCCTATACCCTGCCCCGGCGATATCTCGGGAGGCGGTATGCAGTTCGCGTTCGACGTGTCCTCGCTGGCGACGGGGCTGGCGACGGGGCTGACCCTGGGCGGCGGCCTCGTGCTGCTGTTCCTGAAGGAGGCGGCGGTGGAAGGGCTGGCCGAACGGGCCGACCTTGCCGCCCGACTGGATCTGGTCGGCCGCCACGCCGATGAGTTGAAAGCGAAGGTCGAGGAACGTGACGAACAACTGGATGAGATG
>DASPMK010000493.1:0-16848 GCA_035627075.1 Azospirillaceae bacterium | reverse complement strand
CTATCGAAGGAGTATGAGCGTCTGCCGGACTCGGAGGAGACATTTATTTACATGGCAATGAGCCATATCCTCGTAAAGCGGCTCACGCAGCCACCCTCACACTTGCACTGAATTTAGGTAGTCTTCTTCTCAACACCCTCTTATACCAAGACTCGTGGATCATGACCGATGCGCCCAGTCGCGCCGTCCGATGGACATGATGGTCCAGGGCTGCGCGACGAGGGTGTTCCAGGCGAAGCAGCAGTGATCGAGGATGTCTTGGTAGGACGCGAACACCCGGTTGGAGAGCCAGTTGTCGCGCATGAACTGCCAGATGTTCTCCACCGGGTTCAACTCGGGGGACTTCGGCGGCAACGGCAGCAGGGTGATGTTGGCGGGGGTCGGCAGCTTGGCCGAGGTGTGCCAGCCGGCCTGATCGAGCAGCACGACGGCATGCGCGCCGGGCGCCACGGCATGCGCGATCTCCTCCAGGTGCAGCGCCATCGCCGCGCTCGTGCAGCGCGGCAGCACCAGGGCCGCGCCCTTGCCCCGGGCCGGGCAGATCGCGCCGAACAGATAGGCCGAGCGCGTGCGCTGATCGTGCGGCGCCGCCGGCCGGCTGCCGCGGCGCGCCCAGCGGCGGGTGATCTTGTTCTTCTGGCCGATGCGAGCCTCGTCCTGCCACCAGATCTCTATGGGCTTGCCGGCAGCCTGATGCGCCGCGACCCGCGCCAGCAGGGTGGGGAAGTTTTTTTGAACGCCTCGGCGGCGTCGGGATCCTTGGCATAGTGGCGGGGGCGGGCCGACAGCTTGCGGAAGCCCAGGGCGCGCAGTTCCCGGCTCAGCGTCTGCTTTGAGACCGCGACACGGAATTCGTCCCAGAGCCATTGCAACAGGTCGATGATCCGCCAGCGCACCACCCCATGCACCGCCGGGATCGGTCCATCCTCTACGACTTGGCGCCGGGCCGCCCGGTGGTGCTCGGTCAAGCGTGGCTGCGGGCCGGGAGCCTTGCCGGTCAGCAGACCCGCTGGCCCCGCGTCGTTGAAGCGCAAGACCCAGTCGCGCACAGTCTGCAAGCTGACCCCGCCGATCTGCGCCGCGGCAGAGCGTGACTCTCCCTCGTAGATCGCCGCCAGGGCGAGCAGCCGGCGGACTTGGCCGGGATCGTGAGAGGAACGGGCAAGCCGCCGCAGAGCGGCGGCATCGTAATCGCTGCGCAGCGGGACCGGAGCGGCCATGGCGAACCTCGTCGCTGTGGTCCCTCCGGTGAATCACACCGCCCGGCTCAGCGGGAATCGCCGCATGAGTCGTACTCCGCAGGACTTGGTATTAGCAAGTTCCTCCCTATATGGGATCCGTCGGCCATTAAACGAAAACGAGAGCCTATTCAATTTCCCTCACAGCTCGCACGACATCGTCAGGCGCTCCGAGGGTTGAAATAAATGACGCCCATTCATTTTGATGGTTCTTCCATTCATCTTCAGCTTGCCCGGCGACGTCCCAAAGAAACCGGCCACAGAATGCGACCGAAGCCTTTCTAATGAGCTGGGCCACATTATACCCATCAATCGCCTTAGCTTGGCTTTGGGAAAGCCACATAACGGTTTTTTCTGCTGCATCGCGAAGAGGATCCATGGAACCTAACGAGGTGGGGCTAGAGATTGGCTTCTGGGCGACACCGAGGGGCGTAAAGAGCCGAAAAGGTTCGCTTCCTTAGTATATATCTTATGGTTGCCGGCGCTGCAACGCCGTGCATTGCTGCGGATGGACATCCGCGGACAATTCGGTCGCATCCTTCGGGAGTTGCGCAGTTCTAAGGGTCTCTCCCAGGAGGAGTTAGCCCATCGAGCCGATATGAGCGTACCGTACCTCAGCGACCTTGAACGCGGGCGTTCGGCGCCATCGTTATCCATGCTTGTGGATCTGGCTCGAGGGCTCGGAGTACATCCCGCAGATCTTCTCAAAGACCTCGTCCTGGACGACGCACCGCCAAGCCGCAAGCGCCCCCGGGATTAATACGCCGCCCGCAGATAGCTCGGTGCTCCCGAGAGCACCAGCGTCTGGTCCGCCAGAGGAATGATCCGGTCGACCGGTACGCTTTCCTGGTCAACGGCACGCTCCTGACAGAGCGCAGCCAGGGAAGCCAGCATCGAGTCGCCGCCGATCTCGGCCTCGGCGAGGGGGCGCTGGCCGGCCTTTTCGGTGTGGTCGGCGTAGGCGTGCGACCGGCGCGGGTCGGTGATCGCCTCGGCCATCGGCTGGTAGAGCGCGGAGAGCCGCAACTCCGGGATTGCCGTGCGCAACGCCAGGAAAATGCGCAGCCCGTCATGGTCCAGGTCGCCCCAATGCAGGAAGGGCACTCGGCCCCGCAGGTCACGGGGGTCGGGCGGCGCGCCGGCACGCACCAGCAGGGTCGCCGGCTTCCGCGCGCCGGGGCCGAACGCCCGGGCGATGCCACTCCACGTCAAGCCATAACCGAAGGTGCCGATGACAAGGAGATGCTCGGCGAGGCCGAGAGCCACCAGGGTTTCCAGGCTGCCGGGGTTCTCGACGAACAGCACCACCTGCGGCGCGGGCGGACCGGCCGCCACGACGTAGCGCGGACGCCCGTCGAACGAGTCTTCGGCCATGCCGAGCACCGCCGCCGCCCGCCCCAGCCTGCCCAGCAACTTGGCCGAACCCTGCAGATAGCGCGCGCTCACCAGCGCCGGGTCGGTGCCGGCCAGCGTTGCGCGGTCCCGACTCAGGCGAACCAGCCCGTCGAGAATCGGTTCGACATCGTCCGCGGGCAGATCCGGCAGGCTCTCGGCGGCGACCATGAACAGGGCCGCCTCCTCCTCGCCGAACCGGCCGCTCCGGCGACGCTCCTCGACCAAGCCGCCCCACAAACGTTGCGTGGCCGACCGCAGTGGAAGATCTGGCATCAACCGGTATTCCGCGGACACCGTGACATGCCCGACCGGGACGCCGGACGGGCCGAGGCCTTCCACGAGACCCCTCTTCCCCAAAGCGGCCAAGGCGGCCCGCACATCGGCGCGGCTGAGACCAGTTCGAGCCTGAACGCGCTCCTCGACCTTGTCCCTGATGTACTTCGACCGGCCGATGAGCGTGCGCAGCGCATCGAAGACGATAGCTTCGGCCGATCCTTCGCGCAGCGGCGGCACACTCACGCCGGGGTCTCCTCGAGGAAGCCGGCCGGGCGCTGGTCGACGTGCACCGTGAGCGTGCCGACCTCGCCGTCCGACCGCCCCAGCGTGGCGGGCGGAACCGGGCTGCCACTGTCATCCAGGATCACATAGCCGCCGTGGCTGGCGCGGATTCGCCGCGCCAGGATGAACGTCGGGAAGATGTCCGGGTCGTTCTGGTAGAGCGGGTTGTGGATCCAGCCGATGAGCTGGAAGTTGCCGCGCACCCGCGCGATGGCGGCCATGGATTCGCGGATCAGCGCGCGGTCGGTGAGGTTGCTGAACAGCCCGTCGATGATGACGACCTTCTGCGCCAGGGCACGCGCCTTGCGCCGGTGCGCCGGGTTGCGCGTGGTGATGCGGATGTCGCGTTCGATGGCGAAATCGGCCAGCTTCAACATCAGCATCAGCACAATGGCGTTCTGCTGTCCGGTGCTGATCTTGTCGTCGAAGGGGTGCGGCTTGCCGGCCTTCAGCTCCGGATGGCGCATGCGGATCCGGGGATCGAGGAACATGCCACGGTAGAAGGTGCGGCGGATGTCCGTCTTGAGCGCAGCGTCGTGTTCCTCCTGCGACGGCAGGGGTTTGCCGCGCCGAGTGTTTTCCCGGCGGTGCCGCTCCTGCTCCTCGACCACCTGGATGATGCCCTCGATGACGGTGCCGATCTCGGCGATGTTGAGCGTGGCGCTCACCTCGAGCCCGGCCTCCAGCAACTCGCCGGTGTCCTTGTCGACCTTCCAGGCCAACGCCCGCCGCAACGCATCGAAGTTGACGCTGACGCGTGCCGACAGGCTGCCCAGGTTGTCTGCCAATTGCTGGCGCCGCTCGTCGAGGTTCCGTTGCACCTTTTCCAAAAGTTCCGCCTGTTCCCGGTACTGCCGGCTCAGGTGATCGTACAGCGTCTCGGCCTCGCGCGGGTTGTCGCGGGCGCCAGCCAGCCGCAGCCGTTCGTTATCGGACAGGCCGAGGTCGCCGAGTGCGGCCACCCGGTCCACTTCGTCGATCAGGCGGCGCAGGGCGGCATCCTTGGTCTTGCGGCTCTGTTCCACCTCCTTGGCGCGGGCGGCGAGCGTGAACGCTTCGACGGCGGAGCGGATGTCGCCGATCCGTTCGATGCGGTCCTCGTCTGGCTCATCCGTTTCGGTGCACAGGATGTCGAAGAAGTGCCGGGCGCGTTCCAGATCCGTCGTCGACGCCTCCGTGGCCGGCACCTCGGCGCTGACGCCGGCCACGGCGCCACGCGCCGTGCGCCACTGCTGAAGGATCGCCTTCACCGACTCGTCCAGCCTCCCGGCGGCCGCACGCGTGAGATCGATGCGCCCGCGCAGGGCCTCCCGTTCCTGCCGCTGCCTGGGAATGACCGTACGCAGCTCGCGCAGCCGTTCTTCCAGGGCGGCGATGGCGCGGTCGAGTTCCGCCTCCGCACCGGCCGCCTGCTGGTCGACATGCCCCTGGGCCAAGCCGAACTCGAAGCGCGTGCGGTCGTCGGCGCGTTGGCGCTCCGCAGTCAGCGTGGCGCGGACATCCGCCTCCGTGCGCATGAACGCCGGTCCTCCATCGGCCAGGAAGCGGGCGACCTCGTGCAACACTGGAATGCGCTGCAGCGCCGTGGCGGCGATACCCAACTCCTCGCCGGCCCGCTCCGCAGCGGCGCGGGCCTCCGCGATCCGTTCGTCCAACTCGAACCGCGCGGCGCGCAAATCATCCAGTTCCGCGTCGAGATCCGCCGCCCGCGCGCGGGCCTCCTCCAGCGCCGGCCAGCCACCAGTGCGGGCGAAGTCGCGGGCCGCGCGGATCGCCTCGCGGACCTGCGCCGTGGTCTGAGCCTCAAGCCTGGTGATCTCCGCGCTGAGCCGGTCGAGATGGTGCGCGATCTCTGCCAGGCGCGCCCGAGCACGATGCAGGGCGGCATCTCCGCCCAGTTCGTCAAAGCGCAGCCGCGCCCGGACGGCGGCGCGCGCCTCCGCTGAGGCCCGCGCCCGCGCCCGCTGCAACGCCTCACCGGCTTCCATCAGGCAAACACGGGCCTCCTCGAGCAGACGGGGTGCTTCGGCCTCCAGCGCCCGGACGGCGGCGTCGACGAGACGGCCATCGGGGTGGTCCGGCGACAAGGCGGCGGTCTCCTCCACCAGTCGGGCGAGCCGTTCCTCCAGTTCGACGATCAGCGCGTCCAGGCGCTCCTTCTCGCGCTCGACGCCGGCGGGGTCGAGCAAGCAGTCCACCGGGCGGGTGTGGATGCCCAGCATCCAAGTGTGGACGTGCCGCCCGCCGTCAACCAGCCGGCCGGTGCGGCAGAAATCCGCCAGTTCGCCGACAACCAGCACCGGTGCCTCCAGCCCCTCCTCGAACAGGCGGGCGGCAATGCGGGCCGCGGCGTCGACGTCCGGCGCCACCGGTGCGAACAGCAGCGCCGAAAAGTGGGTCAGCACCTGGCACAGCCGGTCGGGCTCCAGGCCCAGGCGCGCGACCACCTCGTGCAGCGGCTCCGCCTCGCCGCCGGCGACCTGGAGAACCTCGTGGGCGATCCGCCCCGCCGATGCGCGCGCCTGATCGAGTTCGGCCCGGCGGCGCCGGGCGTCGGCGTGTTCCTCCTCGACCCGCGTCTTCTCGACAGACAGTGCCTCCAGACGCCGCTGCCGCTGCCGCCGTTCGGTGAAAGGATCGGCCGTCTCGCCATAGCGCCGGTGGAACGCCGCGATGTCGTCGACCTGCGCCTGCAGGCGTTCGACGCGCGCCTCACCGGCATGCACCGCCTGCTCGGCCTTGCTCACGTCGTCGAGGCAGCGCTGCTCCAGACCTTGCGGATCCTCGCCCGGGAACAGGGCGACGAAGTGGGCCACCTCCGGCTGCAGGGCGTCCATCTCGCCGACGCGGTTGCGGACGTCATTCTCCTCCAGCGTGAGCGTCCTGTGCTCGCCGCTCGACTGCTTGAGCCTGTCGTCGAGGCGCTTTTCCAGCCCTTCGGGATCCTCGCCGGAGAAGTGCTGGGCGAACCGCTCGACACCGCCGAGCAGGGATTCCATCCGGGCGAGGCTGGCGCGCACGCGTTCGCGCTCGCTCTCCGCGCCGCGCAGCCGGTCGCCGACGCCGTCGCGCTCGCATTGAAGGGCCTCCCGGCGCGCGTTCGCCTCCCCGGCCGCACGCTGGAGCGCGCCGTGCGCGTCCTCGATCCGCCGGGCGACGGTCTCGGGGTCGGCATCCTCGCCGTCCTCGGCGACGAACTCCTTCCACTGAGTGAACGGCCGCTGGAATGCAGCCGCCTGCTCCCGGTGCGTGGCAAGGGCGCTCTCGGCATCCTGAAGCGCGCGCGCCACGGTCCGGCCGGTGTCCGCCGGTGCGGCCAGTTCGGCAGCGCCGAAGAGGCCGCTCGCCTGCATCTTGGCGAAGGCGTGGCGGGCGGCGTCCATGTTCCGGCGACTGTCGATCTTCGCCTTCAGCGCGTCGTCGGTGCGCTCGCGCTCCTGTTCCAGCGCGTCCAGCCGGTGGCCGAGGTTGGCCAGATCCTGCGCGAGCCGCTCCGCCGCGCGGCGCATCATGTTGGTGTCGCCGCTCTTCGCCACCCAGTCGAAACCGTGGTTGACCGCCCGCAACGCCGCTTCCCGGTCCCAGCCGTCGGCTAGGGTGTGTGCTGTCTTAACCAGTTGGACAGTGGCTTCACGCGGATAACCGACATTGGATTTGCCCCGCGGATCCCTTTCCATTTTTATATCGCAAGGGTTTTCAATGACTTGTCCGTGCCGGACCGGTGTGCGGGGCAGCCCCTGCCGGCCGCCCCTCTCGTTTAGCCTGGATGGCTCCTCGCCCGTGATCTCGCCGATGGCCCAGTCGGGGAGCAGCCACACGCCGTCGGCCAGCACCAGACGTGCGGCAACGGCACGAGTCTGCGGGTGATCGGGAAGCGCCGCCGACGGAATGCCGGGCAGCGGCCGTTCCAGCACGATGTGGTCGAGGAAGCGCGCCTCGGCCAGCAGGCCGGCGACTTCGCGGTCGAAGGCGGCACGGGCATCGGCGAAATCGCGCGCGCGGGTGTGGACCGCCTCCACCTCCTTGCAGGCCCGCCCGATGGTGGCAACCTCATCCTCCTTGCGCTGCGATTCGAACATGGTGGACAGGATCGTCCGCGCGCTCTTCAGGATGGTGTCCTCGACGCGGTGCTCATCCGGTTCGGCCTCGCCGCCCATGACGCCGACCAGCAGTTCCGGCGCCAGCACCGAGTAGAAGAACGCGCTGTCGTAGTTCTCGTTCTGCAGCCGGTTGACCTTGAAGAAGCTGGCCGTGCCGTCGCCGGCGCCGCGCTTCTGGTAGTCGATCATCTGCCGGACGGCGCCGCGTTCGAAGTGGCGGTCGACCTCGCGCAGCCACTCCTCGACCTCCGGCTCGTGCAGCACGCCGCGCAGCCCGCGCATGCGGGTGCGGAACGTCTCGTTGTCGACCAGCACCACCTTCCCGCCGTGCGTCTCTGCGACCGGGCAGTCCTCCAGGCTTCCCTGGTAGCGGTAGAAGCGGAGCTTCTCGCTGTCGCCGTACAGGCCGAACACGTGCGGTTCGCCGGGAACCGCCTGCCCGATCTGGCCGAACAGGTCGTTGCTGCGTGGATCGTCCTTCAGCAGCAACTCCAGCCGGACGTGCGAGTAGACACCGTACGTCTTCGGCGCCGTCTTGTGGCGTGTCGCGGTGATGAACTGCTGGTCACGCCCGAGCAGCGCCAGCATGGCGCGGGTCAGCGTCGACTTGCCGCCGCCGTTCGCCAGGTTGACCGCCGAGGACTGCCCGCGGAAATGGAAGACGACGTGCCGGTAGTCCGGCCGCCAGTCGGCCGTGTCGTCGAGGTTCAGGAAGTTCGCGACTTCCAGCCGGTTGATGACTGACATGCTCAGCCCTCCCCGTCCGCTTCGGCCGGACCGTCGATCAGCGGCAATCCGACCGCCTGCCGGTGCAGGTTCAGCTTCATCTCCACCGCCGCGTTGAGCGTCTGGCGGTAGCCCAGGCCGACCATCCCGGAGTGCTCGCCGGTGCCGGGAATGGGCTCGATCATGCCGGCCTGCTCCATGACTGTGAGGAAGCGCCTGATGCGCGTCTCGATGGCGGTAGCGTCGGCGGCGACAAGGATGGCGTGCACCTTCCTCGCCCGGCCGTCGTCCGGCGCCCCGCGGGCGCGTAGCGCCTCGATCCGGCGCTTGGCCTCCTCGATGAATTCGGTGGGCGACAGCCGGCTGTCCTTGAAGCCGCTGACCGCCTCCACGGTGCGTCCCTCGCGCGTGTAGAAGAACCAGTTCATGACGGCCCACAACTGCGCGGTCCAGACGATGGTGTGCGTCAGCGGTTCCCGGCGGCGGCCGTCGACGAGGCCGTCCCACAGCCAGCCGTCGTCCACCCAGTGCGCGTCCTCGCGGTCCGCCGCGCGGGCCAGCACAAACACCCGCCCGCGCGGCCCCAGCCCCAGGCCGGCCTGTTCGAATTCGTAAATGGCCATGCCCTGCGGCGCCAGGAATTCGTCGAATTCCTTCAGCCCCACCGGATCGCGGGCGAGCAGGTCGGCGATCTCGCGCTCCCGCGGCCGCCGCGGCCGGTCGACCGGGTCGGTGGACGCCACCTTGTGCATGGAGAGGAAGGCGAAGACGCGGCCCATGTCCTCAGGCGTCAAGCGGATCCTCCTCGCACAGTTGGATCACCGGGTCGTCGCCGTGCAGCAGGCGGTCGCCGTCGAGCAGGCGGAACCGCGCGCCCGACAGCCCGACCCGGACGTCGACCTCCTCCCCCATCTCGTCGGGGATGGTGAAGACGCCGAACAGGTCGGCAAGGCCGACGCCGTCGGCCAGCTCGAAGGCATCCTCGTCGGCCTGGGCCTCCACCAGCAGGACGGAAAGGGTGAGCGGCCCGCGCCGCAGCCGCGCCACGATGCGCGCGCCGTTGCGCCCCAGGAAGGTGCGGAACTCCTCGGCCGCTACGGTGCCGGTCTGGTCGAATTCCACCCTGCCCTGCTCCGGCACGCGTTCGTCCAGATCGGCCGTGTCCAGCAGCGCCAGGCTGAACAGGTGCGTGCGCCGCCACGGCCCCATGCTGGCGATCAGGTTGCGCAGAAAGTCCGGCTCGGGCGCGTCGTCGACCAGGGCGTCGGCCAGCGCGCCGAAGTCGACGACGCCGAGCGGCCGCCGCCGCCGGCTCTGGAGTTCGCGCAGGAAGCGCAGCCAGTGGCGCGACAGGCTCTCAACCGCGCGCAGCACATCCTCGGCGTGGCTGAGCAGGTCGGACAGCGTCAGCTCGTGGTCCGGGTTTTCCGCCTGCCACGCGGCGAACCGCTCGGCCGTGCCGGCGTCGCCGAAACGCCCGATGGCCTGGCGGGCGGTCTCCTCCGACCGGCGCAGCATCTCGCGGTACTGCGGCTCGCGCCGTTCGAAGGCGGCGCGCTGCGCCTCGAAGGTCGGGCTTTCCTCGATTTCGGTCAGGTGCTCGTTCAAGGCGCGCAGTTCGCCGATCACTTCGGCGCAGATGCGCGGCACCTCCTCGAAGAGGCCGCGGTCGATGGCCGCGACGACGCGCTCGACGTCCTTGTCGCCCAACAGCCAGTCCCGCTGGAGGCTGAGCACGCGCATCACGAGGCGGCCGTTCTCGGTCAGCTTCACCTCCTGCTCGCGCTTGTAGAAGCGGACCAGGGGCGTGGGCGCCCGCGTCTCGCGCTCTTCCAGCGCCGGCAGGGATGACGGATCGACGTAGCGGACCTCGCGCTCGGCGGCGAGGAACGCCGCGCAGAATTCCAGATCGGCCGGGGTCACGCCCTGGGCACTGGCCTGAAGATCGGCCAGCAGGACTTCGAGCGGCACGCGGCCGGTGCTGCCTTCCAGCGCGCGACCGTAGAGTTGAGCCAGCAGCCGCAGCGCGGTCCAGAGCCGGGTGCCCGCCCCTTCCGGAACCGCCGGCGGCTTGATGGTACCATCGCCATCCGCGTCACGCCGCGTCCCGTGCAGGTCGAGCAGGCGGGTGAACGCCGCCATCAGGCGTATCTCCGGAGGAACCTGCGAGCCTGCTTCCATAAGTTGAGCGCCGGAATAGTCGTCCGCGTCGCGGGAGTGTGCTACAGCGGCCCTTCGACCGCAACGACGGATATATCGGCGTGATGGTGCAATTCGGAAGTTCGGTGTGCGCCCACCCGGCGTGATCACGCTTCCGCTTGCCGGGGAACGCCGGCCGTCTGACCGGTACCCAGTTCAACCATGACGCGTCGAGTGCGTTCGAACGTATCGAGGCAGGCGGAGTTCCAGCTGGCCCGCGGGGAACGGCCATCACGCTCCGCAGTGCAAGGATGCACCACCACCATGGCGCTCGACATACCGCACCAAGATATCAGGTGAATACCCGTATTGGATGTGTTAAACAGCCATATCTTCGCCGTTCCGGTGGCATTCCCGGCTGCACCAGTTCCGACGTGATCATGACCGAAGTTTTCGACGCTGGTTTCAATGCACTGCCGCTGGGCGATTTGGATCCGCGGAGTGCGGCGGATGCCAGGGCAAGGCGGCCGGATCCAGGCGAAGTGGCATTCGCCGACTTGGCGGTCTTGGAAGGCAACGCGCTGTCCCTGTGCATCGTGCAGACCGACCCGCCTTCGCGGGAGCAGATCCGGGACGACGCGTCGCGGCCGAAAACAGTGTCGACCATTCGCGAGTTGCTGGCGTCGGTTGACGGGAACAAACCGGTATTGCGCCAGTCCCTCCAGGGGCGCGTACCGCTGGTGTTGCTCCCCGAATACGCCCTGGGGTCCGGAGATTGGAGCGAAGTCGACGGTTTGGTTCGCGGCTGGGACGGTGATCTCATCCTGATCGCCGGATTCGGCGCAACTCCCGGCGCCAAGATCGAGGCGTGGAGAGTTCCCCGTCGCGAGACCGACTGCCGCCTGTGCGAAGGCGAGGAGGTTGCGGACGAGCCTCTGTACAATGGCGGTTGGTGCTGGATCAAAGAAGGCGGCAATACAACCTGCATTCTCTTCCTGAAGAATTATCTGGAACCGCGGGAGGAGACTCAATTCGTCGATGGACGGGGGCGTAGTACCCTTCGCATCCGCTTCAAGGACCTGCTCCTGTGCCCGGGCATTTGCGCCGATTTGCTGTGCGAGAACGGCGACGACACGTTCACGTCGCGGGTGCAGCGTGCGGTCGAGACCACCGACAAGGACCTCCGGGTCCTTGTGACCGGATCACTCCTCCAGCGTGAATCGTGGAAGCCACACTGGTCGGCCGCCTTGGCGCGGTTGACCGATGGCTTCGGCGCGCACCGGGACCGTACCCTGGTCGCATTGGCAAACCATGCCTTTGATGCCCCCGACAAGGACGAGGCCAAGGATCGCTGGCGATGCCTGAGCGGCGTGTTCGTTGCCCGTGCGACCAGCCCCTCATTCCACGCGCGCCAGGAGGCCCTGCGGACGATCCAGGAAGGCGGATTGCTGTTTGCCGGCGTGGTGCTCCGTCACACCACGCCGGGCGTGGTGATGGGCAGGATTGAATGGCCACCTTATGGCCCGACCACCGGACGGCAGCTCTGGGCCAAGGGGCGCCGACGTCCTATCGCGAAGGATGGCCGCGTTCTTCCGGCGCGGGAGAGCCACGACCCGATGGGGCACGAACTGGCGCGCCTCCTCATCCGTCGGCCGCCGGAACCGGATTGTACGGCACCGCTCGCCGAAGGGCTCGGGCACCTTCAATCCTGTCTGGAGTGCCAGCGCTGCTTCCGGGCCGAATGGCTGGCAAGCACCTGCCTGCGGGGTGTGGGCGCCGAAGAGGGCCATCGGCACCCGGATCCCGATGCGCTCCACACCGAGGACTGCCATCCCGGTCTGACGCACGCCCTGGAAACACTGGCATTCCTGGCGGCCGCAGGACCCGACGTCACGTGGCGTGTACAGGATCGCGAACACGGTGATCTTGATGAGCCGGATCGCGAGCACGGTCATTTGAGATGGAACACGCAGAACGCGAACCTTCTGGTCTGGTCGCACAAAGGAACGCGGACAGACCTCAAGCGCCAGCTCCAGCGCTGGCAGGACACCCACAAGCCTCACCCGCCGCTCATCGTGGTGGCCAAAACCGTGAGCGGCTCGGTACGCCAAGAACGTATCGTACCAAGTGAACGAGGCAGCGATGTTTCAGCCTCCCCGACGAGCACGTCGGAAATAACAGCAGCACGCGGCTATCGAAAAGTTTTTACTTACCCGCTTACAGACGTTCATCACGCAGCAACCGTAAAGGACCCGGATGAGCCGCTGGACGTCTTTCACGATCTGGATGACCTGCTGCATCAAGGAGGCGAGTCATGACGGCTGCTAATCTGGACATGCTCGCCGCTCGGATCGACGCGCTCGCCCAACCCGTCGCTTTGCGGGAAGCGGACGAGGCGCATCCAACCCGTTCCATCCTGCCCCCCGGCGGTCGCGCATGGGCAGGGACCTACGCTTGGCTGATCGTCTGGCCCATTGCCGAGCCCACCCCGGGCGCCATCGATGCCCAGTGCACCGAGGCCGAAAGCCGCTTGGACGAAGCGCTGAAGGAGGCCAGGGACCGAAACGAGGTGATCGACGGCTACGTCGTGCTGGCGCTGCCGGAGCCCCCCACACCGACGACCCGGGCCGTCGTGCGGCGTACCGAACTGGGAACCCGGTTCTGCCGAAAGCACGTGGTGTGGTGGAACGGCGAGGATTGGGCGCAGATGGACACGATCACGCTTCTGGGACTGCCCCGCCCCAATGGCGGCGGCGAGCGGGCCGCATTCCCCGCGCTTCCTGCGGATCAGGAAACGCTGGCGGAACGGCTGCGCACCAACAGGAAGGAGGTCGTCGAGGAGCACCTTCGCGATGCCGGGCTCGACGCGGCCGGAGAGGCGGAGGAGTAATGATGGTCCGCAATCCGAGCTTGCGCTTCCGTGAACTCGCGGTCTCCAATTTTCGCGGAATTGGCGATCGCCTGCCGATCGATCTTTCAGCCCGTCTGACGGTGATCCACGCCGCGAACGGCACGGGCAAGACCAGCCTGTGCCAAGCGGTGGAATGGCTGATGACCGGTAAGGCCGGCGAACTTGCCTATGAGGATCTGCGCTACCGCCTGCGCCCCGACGCTGAACCACATGTCGAGGCTTCCGTCTTGCTTGACGGAGAGCCCTGGCGGCTGCGACGAACGCGGACGGGCTGCCGATTTGGACGGGAAGGCGAAACACCTCGATCGCAACCGGACACCAGATTGCTTGAGATGCTCGCGCCGGCCGCAGTCGAGGACAGCAACAAGGCACCGCAGACCGCGAACGCAGTGCGCACCACATGGTTAAGGGGAACGCACTTTCTGGATGCAACCAATCTTGCCGTGCTGCTCGACTCCGACAAGGATTCCAAAAAACGGCGAGAGGAGATCTTCGCAGATATCCTTGGTATCCGTCGGCTGTTGGATACGGAAGACGGCATTGCGCGGTATCTAAAGCCGATGCGCCGGGCAGGCAGCGGGCTTTCCAGGCAGATCACCGAAAAGGAAACTGCTCTGGCCGCCATTCCGGAAGACGGGGCGGCGGCCGATGTGGCCGAGCGCGAACTCGCCGCAGCTCTTGCCCAACTCCCGCCCATGTCGCCCTCACCATCGGAGAAGACGTTCGAGGAACGTCTGGCCGAGGCGATGTCCCTACACTCCCATGAAGACGCGAAAGTCGGGCAGCAGAAGGTCGCCCTTCTGTACGTCGAACTGGAGTGGGGCCGCGCCCACCGAGCGAATGAAGCTTTGCCGATTGTGCAGACTCGGCTGGAACGCTGCAAGGCGATCATCACTCGGCGGACTGAACGCTTCCGGACGATGCGCGCGGAAATCGAGCGGTTCCGCATCCAGGACGAAGCCGAACGAAGGCGGGCCGATGCCACGCGACATCTACTGGCCGGGATTCGCAATGCTTGGAACGCGGTCGCTCATGACGCGTTGGCACGCTGGGGCGCTTCCCTTTCGGTCCGGTCCATGGCGGAGTTGTTGCCCGAGGCGCTGTGGACGGATGCGCAGCATGCGGAACGTCGCGCCGCGCTCCAGTGGGTCAAGGAGCATCGGGCAGACCAAGTCCGCCGCCGTGCCGTTGTCGAAGCGCTGAAATCCCGGTTGGCCGAGCTGCCGGTCCCCAGCTCCGAACAGTTGGCTGCCGCTGAGGCGAACCTGTCCGACTGCGAACGGACCGCACGGGAGGCCACCCACGAGTATGAGATGGCGGCTGGTCCGCTGCAACGGTTGCAGGCAGCCGGCCAAGCGACGCTTGCTGCCCTGGGAGAAGACGAGCGGTCCTGCCCATTGTGTGGCCATGGCTGGTCTACCGCACAGGCTCTGCGCACCGCCCTGGATGCCACGCTGACCTCGGTTCCTCCGCTTGTGCAGCATTTGGAAGAGAACCGGCGGAAAGCCGACGAAGCGGCGGTCTCGGCGCGGCAGAACTTGCACGAACTTCAAGGTCAGCGGCGCCTCTACGACCAGACGCTCGAAGATCTGGCGAGAGAATCCGAACCGTTCAACAGGCTTGCCGAATACGCCGCCGCGCTGGGCCTGCCGGCCGACGAAAAGGAATGGGCCGAGGCGGTGCCGAAGGCTTTGGTCCGTCTCGATCTGGCGGTAGCTATGCGCCGTCTGTTCGACATGCTGAAGCATAGCCAGTCTCTGATTCAAGGGGAACCGCCTGAGGCGCAGCCACTGGAAGCCGCGGTCGAACTGGTCTGCCATGCACTTCAGGAGGCGGCAGCGCAGGCACAGAGCTTGGCCGCGAACCGATACCAATGGGCCGAGCGCATCGAAAAGACAACCGGCCGCCTCTCCGGCCGCCTTGCCCACTTGCGCGAATACCAGCGGGAGTTGGATGCCCGGGAAGCCGGATTGCGCGAAGAGTGGCGCAAGTTCAGGGAAGCCTGGGAACGCCTTTCGGAGGACGAACCGGACCAATCCGCTCTCGATGCTGTACGGCAACGGGTTGTCGGGAATGGACATCGCCTCGACGCGGCAGGGTTGCACCTCGAAGCCGCGCGGAAGGCGCAGTCGGCCTCAGCCGCCTGGCGGCAACGGAAGTCCGTCGAAGCGGAACTGGCCGACCTCCGTGCGCGCAAAGCACGGCTGGACCAGCGTATGGCGCTGGCACAGGAAACGCGCGAAGCGCTGCTGTCCCACCGCAAGGCATACATTCAGGAACAACTCGACCACCTAATGCCGGTCGTCACGACGCTGTTCGCCCGCGTCCACGCCAACCGCGTGTTCGACGGAATCCGTCCGGGAAGCGTTGAGGACCCCCTGGTTTGGCTGGCTGATGCAGACAACGAGGTCTTCCAGCCGGGCCTGCACTTCAGCGATGGGCAGCGGCAGGATCTGGCGCTCGCCCTGTTCCTGGCACGCGCTTGTCGACTGGGCGGCACCTTCTTCCTGGATGAACCGCTGGTTCACCTCGACGACCTGAATCGTGTCGCCATGTTGGACATTCTGCGCGTTCTCGCTCTGACCCAGGAAAATCTCGGACTGGTCCTCACCACGGCAAGCCGCCCACTGGTGCGCCATATCGAGGAGAAGTTTGCCCTCCTGCCGCAAGAAACGCCGACCGGCCCGATGCTCAGGGTCATCAGGCTCGAAGGGAACCCGCGCGTCGGCATCGCCGCGGAGTAGAGGGAAACAGACCGACATATATGGTATTCGGTCCCGTCAGGTCCGCGCACGCCGCATGACCCGCTCGGTGACGTTGTTGCGCCAGAGGTCGGCGGAGCGCATGTAGCGGCGCGCCACCTCGACCGATTTGTGGCGGGTCTGGCGCATGACGTCGTGCAACTGCGCCTCCGCCTCGGCCGCCGCGGTGGCCAGACCGGCGCGCAGGCTGTGGCCGGAGTAGCGGCGCTCCATTCCCACCGCCAGGGCGCCGAAGCGGCGCTCGATCAGGCCGGGGTCGCCGTCGCCGATCGCCTCGGCCGTGTCCTTCACCAGACGCGCCACGGCCTTGTCCGACAGCCGCTTGTCCGTCAGGGCGCCGGTTGCCCGCAGGCCGACGAACAGCGGCGCGTCCGCGCGCTCCGCCCGCCGGTGCTCCAGCCAGCGGTGCAGTGCCGTGGGCGCGCACAGGTCGGTGTCGTCGGAGAACCAGATGGCCACCGCCGCCCCGGCGCTGTGCTGGTCGGTCTTGGAGCGGCGGACGGTCAACACCACGCCCTTGCCGTCGACGAAGCTTACGTCGCCGGCGTCGAGCGCCACAATCTCGCTGCGCCGCAACGCGCCGCCGAAACCGGCCAGCAGGATGGCGCGGTTGCGCAGGCCGAGCGGCGTGTCGGGCTGGGCGCGCACCATGGCGGCCAGCATGGCCGGCGAGATCGGCGCCGCCTGCCGGGCCGGCCGGGTGCCCTTGCGGCGCCGGATGCCGTCGAGCAGCAGGGCAATGCTGGGATGGCCGGGGTCGAGCGACAGGCCGACGAGGCGGTGGGCGGTGACGATGGCGGCGAGGTGGACCTGCAGCGTGGCGACGGCCAAGCGCTCGGCGGCGGCGGTGAGATACATGCCCACCAAGCGCGGGTCGCCGCTCAGCGGCGGAAAGCCGAGGCGCTCGCACCACGCCGTGTACTGGCGCCATGCCGAGCGGTAGGCGCGCAGCGTGCCGGGGCCACGGGCGTTGCTGGCGTAGGCGGCGGCCTGTCCGGCGAGTTCCCGGATCTCGTCGA
>DASPMK010000492.1:0-28106 GCA_035627075.1 Azospirillaceae bacterium | reverse complement strand
CGGCTGAAGGAGTGGCGGGCGGTGGCGACCCGCTATGAGAAAACCGCCACCTCCTTCATGGGCGTCCTCTGCCTCGCGGCGGCGTTCGACTGGCTCAAGAGCTAACAGAACCTAGTAGGGAGTTCTAAAGGTGCCACAGATACTTTGAATAATAGCTGTGAAAATGCCGGTTGGTCCTGTTTAAATCTGTGAAACTCTCCTGCTTATAGCTGTGAGGGCCGAGCTTATCTCGGCCCTCTGCTCTGATTTATAGTTGGAATCGACAGCGCCGCATCGATCTTCCGTCTCGTCTTCCTCGTCATCGGCCGCTCCGTCTATCACGACAAAGCGGCCCTCGCACCAATCAGGTCCCGTTTCTCGGGTCCACTTCATCCGGGAAACGGGGGCACCTCACTTCCCAGAACGCCTTACCGATCTTTTCGGCCAAATCCAGGGGCACGCGCCGCTTGAAGTACCAGACGCCGCCGCGCTTCTGGACCATATGGCGACGGGTTCCCAGCTTCGGCATGCCGTGCGCCTCGGAGGGCTTGTGTGATAGTTTGTGGCGCGAAAAAGCCCGCTAAGTCAACGACTTGCGGGCTTTTTTCATATTATCAACCCATTAGGGATGGTGCGGTCGAGAAGACTCGAACTTCCACGGCATTTCTGCCACAGCGACCTCAACGCTGCGCGTCTACCAATTCCGCCACGACCGCAGTGACCGACCCCCTTTTCAGAGGTGGGGCTTGGTAGCTTCCCCGTCAGCCGCCGGCTTGCATCCGGCTGCGGGGGGGAATACCAATTCTCAGGGCGGGGGTCAAGCGGCTGTCACACACGCCCCTCATTTTATCTGACGGCGAATGGAACGACGGCATGAACGAGGTCGAGTGGCGGATCGACGACACACTGATTCCCTACCCCGATGCCCTGGCCCACATGGAGGAGCGGGTGGCCGCGATCCATGCCGGACTGGCACGAGAGCAGGTGTGGCTCCTGGAACATCCGCCCGTCTACACCGCCGGCACCAGCGCGCATCGGGAGGATTTGCTGGACCCGCGCTTTCCAGTTTTCCAGACCGGACGCGGCGGGCAGTTCACCTATCACGGCCCCGGCCAGCGGGTGGGCTACGTGATGCTGGACCTGAACCGGCGCGGCCGCGACCTGCGCCGCTTCGTCTTCAATCTGGAGCAATGGGTGATCGACGCGCTCGCCCTGTTCAACATCAAGGGCGAGCGTCGCGACGGCCGGGTCGGCATCTGGGTGGATCTTGGCCCCTACGGCCGGACGGGCAAGGAAGCCAAGATCGCCGCTATCGGCGTGCGGGTGCGCCGCTGGGTTACCTTCCATGGTGTGGCGATCAACGTCGAGCCCGATCTGGCCCATTTCGAGGGCATCATCCCCTGCGGCATTCGCGAGCATGGCGTGACCTCGTTCGCCGACCTCGGCCAGTACATCACCATTCCCGAACTGGATTCGGCCCTGTCGGTCAGCTGGGGGGGCGTATTCGAGGAATACCTCAAAATCTGACCGGTCATAGCGCCGATTCGGCGGCCCACTCGGCGGCGGCCAACAGAGCGTGATCGTGGCCCCGCCGGGCGATCAGCGACAGCCCTACAGGGCAACCGTCCGCCTCGGCCAGCGGCAGTGTGACCTGGGGCAACCCGGCGAGCGAAGCGATGCACAGGAGCGCCAGAGAGCGCAGGCGGAACGTGGCGAGTTCGTCGGGGCGGGCGTGGCGATAGGGCGCGGTGGCGGGCAAGGTCGGCAGACACAGCAGGCTGCCATCGGCCAGCAGGCGGTCCAGATCGTCGGCGACGCGGGCGCGGAAGGCGGCGGCCTCGGCGGCGGCCTTGGCGGTAACGGTGGCGGCCCAGGCAAACTGTTCGGCGACATCGGGGGCGAAGACGGGCCGATGCGCCGTGATCCAGGCGCCGTGAGTGGACCATGCCTCCCGCCCCAGGATGATGCGGAGCCGCTCGGCCCAGGTGTCCAGCCCGCGGGACGACAAGGTGACGTCACGCGCGGCACCCAAGGCCGCCATCACCCCATCGACCGCCGGTATCAGCGCCGTCCGCACCGCCGGATCGGCATGGGCAAAGGCATCCTCCACCAGCCGCAGGCCGCGCGGACGCTCCGGTTTGCCGGCGCATCCGCCCAACAGGACATGACCGACGCGCGCGAGGGTGGCGGCATCGCGGGCGAACCAGCCCACGGTATCGAAGGTGGGGGCCAGGGCCAGGACGCCGGCCACGGAAATACGCTCTTGAGTGGGGCGAAAGCCGAACAGACCACACAGGCTCGCCGGCAGGCGCACCGACCCGGCCGTATCGGTGCCCAATGCCGTGTCGGCCGCATTCCCCGCCACGGCCGAGGCCGAGCCCGAGGATGAGCCGCCGGTGAGCCGGTCGGGCGCCTTCGGGTTCACCGGCGCGCCGTAGTGGGTGTTGTGGCCGATCAGACTGAAGGCCAGTTCGTCGGCGACGGTTTTGCCGACAAGATCGGCACCGGCTTCCAGCAGCGCCAGCACCGCCGGAGCGGTGGCAGTGGCCGGTTCGTGGGTTTCCGCCCAGGTGGGATTGCCGCCGCCCGTCGTCACGCCCCGCACGTCGAAGACGTCCTTGACCGCGAAGGTCAGGCCGGATAACGGGCCGGCGGTGACAGCGGCAAGGCGCAGATCGAGCCAGGGACAGAAGGCACCCAAGTTCTTCCGCATGCCCTGCCCGCCTTCCGAGGTATCGTACCGGAACGATGATACCTCGGAATCGCGGAAAAGGTGTGACTTACTCGGCCGGAACCGGATGGGCGACGTCGTGCGGCGCGGCCGCTTCCGCCTCCTCCTGGATCGGCTTCTTGCGGGCGATGTAGCTGTAAACGGTCGGCACCACGAACAGGGTGAGGAACGTCCCGAGCAGCAGACCGCCGACGATCACCGCGCCGATGGCCTGCCGACTTTCGGCACCGGCACCATGGGCGTTGGCCAGCGGCAGAGTGCCCAGCACCATGGCACCGGTGGTCATCAGGATGGGCCGCAGACGAAGCACCGCCGCCTCCACCACCGCCTCGCGAATCGGCGTGCCCGACCGCTGGAGCTGGTTGGAAAACTCGACGATCAGAATGCCGTGCTTGGTGATGAGGCCCACCAGCGTCACAAGGCCGATCTGGCTGTAGACGTTCAGCGTCATGCCGCCCAGCCACAGGGCCAACAGGGCGCCGGTCATCGACAGGGGCACGGTCAACATGATGACGAAGGGGTCGATGAAGCTCTCGAACTGGGCCGCCAGCACCAGATAAATGAAGGCGAGCGCCAGAATGAACGTCACGTAGATGCCGGCCGAGGTTTCCTTGAACTCGCGGCTCTGGCCAGCGTAGTCGATCTGCGCCGACGACGGCAGAAGACGTTGCGCCGTGTCGCTCAGGAAAGTCAAAGCCTCGCCTTGCGAATAGCCCGGCGCCAGAGTGGCGGTGATAGTGGTGGAACGCAGCTTGTTGAAGTGGTTCAACTCGCGCGGGGACACCCGCTCGTCGATGGTGACGAGGTTGGCGAGCGACACCATGTCGCCCGAGCGCGACCGTACGTAGATGCCGGCGATGTCGTCGGGGTTGCGGCGGTCGACGTCGGCCACCTGCACCATCACGTCGTACTGCTTGCCGTTCTGCTTGAAGCGGGTGACCTGACGGCCGCCCAGGAAGGTTTCCAGGGTGCGGCCCACCGTCTCCACCTCGATGCCGAGGTCGGCGGCCTTGTCGCGGTCGATGGTGACCCGCAGTTCCGGCTTGTTGAGCTTGAGGTCGGAATCGAGGTTCTGGAGGTTGGGGTTCTTGCGCGCTTCGGCCAGAAGCTGGTCGTGCATCTTCTGGAGTTCGGCGTAGGGCAGCGAGGTCTGCACCACGAAGTTGACCGGCTTTTCCACGGGGCTTTGGCCCAGGGACGGCGGGTTGGTGGGAAACGCCAGAACGCCTGGAATGCCGAAGAACTTCGGACCCAAGCTCTTCACCACGTCCTGCTGCGCCACCGTGCGCTCATCCCACGGATTGAGGCGGGCAAAGGAGATGGCCTGGTTGACCACGGGGAAGCCCACCACCATGAAATAGGCGGCGACGTCCGGTGTTTCGGACAGGAACTTCTCGATCCGCCGGGCGTAGCCGTCGGTGTACTCCAGCGTCGAGCCCTCGGGCGCGATGGCGATGGAGATGATGGTGCCGCGATCCTCGATCGGCGCCAGCTCCGGTTTCAACTGGGTGAACAGAAGGTAGCTGGCCCCTGCCACGCCCACCCCCACCAGCAGTACCAGGGGGCGCACCTTGAGCGACGCGCGCAGTACCGCCCGGTAGGCGTTGGTCATCCCCTCAAGGAACCGTTCGATGAGGTTGTAGAGGAAGCTGTGCTTGGTTTCATGGTGCAGCAGCTTCGAGCACATCATCGGCGACAGCGTCAGCGCCACGAAACCCGACACGATCACCGCCGCGGCCAGGGTCAGCGCGAACTCGGTGAACAAGCGGCCGGTGCGGCCGGTCATGAAGCCGATGGGCGCGTACACCGCCGCCAGCGTGATGGTCATCGCGACCACCGCGAAGCCGATCTCCTTCGAGCCCTGCAACGCGGCGCGGAACGGCGTCATGCCTTCTTCGATGTGGCGGAAAATGTTCTCCAGCACGACGATGGCGTCGTCCACCACAAGACCGATGGCCAGCACCATGGCGAGCAGTGTCAGGGTATTGATGGAGAAGTCCAGCGCGAACATCAGCGCGAAGGCGCCCACCAGCGATACCGGGATGGTGATCAGCGGAATGAGCGTGGCGCGGAAATTGCGTAGGAAGAAGAAGATCACCAGCACCACCAGCACCACCGCCTCACCGATGGTGCTGTAGACGTTCTCGATGGACTTGGCGATGAAGACGGAACTGTCGTACGCCACCTCCACCTTCATGCCGTCGGGAAGCTGGTCGCGGATGGCGGGCAGCGTCTCGTAGACAGCCTTGGAGATGTCGAGCGGGTTGGCGGTCGACTGCTTGACGATGCCCAGTGCCACCGCCGGCTGACCGCGAAAGCGGGCGGTCACCCGTTCCTCGCGCGCGCCCAGCTCGGCGCGGCCGACATCACCCAGGCGAACGAGATACCCGCTCTCCTCCTTGAGGATGATCTTCTCGAATTCGGTCGGCGTGCGCAGGTCGGTTTCGGAGACGACGGTGAATTCGCGCTGGAAGCTCTCGACGCGGCCGGCGGGGATTTCGACGTTCTGCTTGCGCAACGCCGCCTCGACATCCTGCGGCGTCATGCGGTAGGCGGCCATGCGCCGGGGGTCGAGCCACAGCCGCATGGCGTATTTGCGCTCGCCGAAGATGCGGACCTCCGCCACGCCGCCCAGATTCTGCAGGCGGTCCCTGACGTTGCGGTCGGCGTAGTCGGTCACCTCCAGCGGCGTGTGACGCTCGGAGGAAAAAGCGAGGAAGATCACCGGCTGGGCATCGGCCTCCACCTTGGCGATCACCGGCTCGTCGATCTCGTCGGGCAGCATGGAGCGCACGCGCGCCGTGCGGTCGCGCACGTCGTTGGCGGCCTCGTCGACGTCGCGGTTCAGGCGGAAGCGCAGGGTGATCTGGCTGCGCTCGGACCGGCTCACCGAGGAGATGACGTCCAGCCCCTCGATACCGGACAGCGAGTCCTCCAGCGGCTGGGTAACCTGGCTTTCGATGATCTCGGCCGAAGCGCCCTGGTAGGTGGTGGTGACGTTGACCACCGGCTCGTCGATCTTGGGGTACTCGCGCACCGTCAGGCGCTGATACGACACGAAGCCGATCAGCACCACCGCGAGGCTCATAACCGTGGCCAGCACCGGCCGACGGATGCTGATGTCGGAAAGGACCATGGTTTCCGCTCCCTGGCGTCAGGTTGCCGGCTTCAGGTTGACCGGATTGACCGGCACCCCGTCGCGGATCTTCATCTGGCCGGCGGTCACCACGACGTCGGTGGGAACCAGTCCCTCGACGATCTCGACCTCACCGTTGCGACGCTCGCCCAACTTGACCTTGGCCTGCGTCGCCTTGCCGTCCACGATCTTGTAGACGAACTGGTCCTTGCCGAAGGCCACCAGCGCCTGTTCCGGCACCAGGATGGCATCGGGCCGGGTGGTGAGCGTCAGGGAGACGCGCGCGAAAAGACCGGGGCGCAGGGAGCGGTCGGGATTGGGGATGCGGGCGCGGATGTTGATCGAGCGACCGTTGACATCCACCAGCGGATCGATGGCGTAGACCTGACCGGGGAAACTCTTGCCCGGAATGGCGTCGACCGACATCTGTACCGTCTGCCCCACCGACACCGCCGGCAGGTACAGCTCGGGCACGCGAAAATCCACCTTCAAGGGATCGATGGCCTCCAGGTTGACCAATGCCGCACCAGGCTGGACCACATCCCCCACCGACACCTTGCGCAGGCCGATGTCGCCGTCGAACGGCGCCACCAACGTCAGCTTGTCGAGCTGGGCGTGGGCCAGCGCCACGGCGGCCTCGTCGGCCTGGAGCTTGGCGATGGCCGCGTCGCGGTTCTTCTGCGCCGAAGCGCCCTGACGGGTCAGTTCCTGCGCCCGCTGATAATCGGCGCGGGAAAAACGCAGGCTGGCCTCGGCTTCGGCCAGGGTGGCGCGCTGCACCGCATCGTCCAGGCGGAACAGCACCTGGCCCTTCTTGACCTGACCGCCCTCCTGGAATTCGATCGCGACGACGCGGCCCGCCACCTCGGGACGGATCACCACCGATTCGCTGGATACCAGCGTACCCACCGCCTGCACGAAGCGCGACACCGCCCCCACCTTCACCGGAGCGCCTTCCACCGGCATGCCGCCAGGCGGCAGTTGCGGACCGCCGGCGGGTTTGGCGCCGCCGGAAGCACCGCCGGCGGCCTGCTGGGTGTCGGGGCCGCCCTGCTGGCCGAAATACCACCATGCCCCACCGGCCAGGGCGACGAGAAGGAAAAGGATGAACAGGCGCGTAACGGTCTTCATGAAACGGCTCCGCCGGATGGGCTGGACGGACGGGTGGGCGCGCGGCAACACGCGACACGCCACACGCCGGTGCGGTCGGGAATAATGCGGGAACTTCATGCCGCTGTCGAGCATCACTGAACCAAACGGTTCAGTTCGGAAAATTCCCGCCTTTGGGTTGCTCAGGGCGGTGCGGAAGGCGGTGTCGATGGCATTGATGCCGGGCGGGCATATGGGCCGGACCGACGCGCGCGACCAGGGGTTCCATGCTCTTGCGCTCGCCGGGCGGCAACAGGCCGGTACAAAAAACAATCCCGCAAGTTGAAAACGGGCATTTGGAATTATTTTGCCTATGCCCTTTCCATCCTCCCGCCGTTGACTCCGCGCGCTCCCGCCCGCATCGTTAATCCGTGCGGATAGAAAAGGGGGCTGCCATGCCCGATGACGTCGTCTCGACCGAGCACCCTCTGCTCACCGCTGACCAGACCTGCTTCGGCGGCCCGTGCTCGGCCGACCTTGGAGCGCTGGAGGCGGAGCTGACCCGGTTTCTGGCGGAGTTCGAGGCCGCCACCGCCGACGATCCCTTCTCCAACCCGGTGCTGCGGCTGGCGCTGGAGATGTCGCGGCGACTGAGCCGCGGCCAGCTCGACCTCGGCACGCTGGAGCAATTCATCCAGCATCTTTCCACCGAGGGCTTCCTGGCGCGGGCCGAGCGGCTGTCGCGCTACATGGGCGAGGTCGATCCCGAGGCCAATGCCCAGCGGCTGCGCGCCCTGTTCCGCCGCCTCGCCCGGCCCAATGAGACGGAAGAGCCGGTCGCCTTCGAAAGCTTCCGCGCCACCGTGGAGCGGGAGGTGTTCGGCATCGTCGTTACCGCCCATCCCACCTTCAACCTGTCGGGCGAGTTGATGGCGGTACTGGCCCAACTCGCCACCGGCCGCGCCGAGAACGGCCAGCCCCTGTGCGCCGACGGCCGCGCCCGGCTGGTGGCGACGGTGACCCGCACCGTCCACCGCCCTGACGCCGAGCTGGGCCTCGCCCGCGAACACACCCTGTCGCTGACCGCCATAGCCAACATGCAAGGCGCATTGCGGCAGGTCTACGGCATCCTGTTCGAGGTGGCGCGCGAGACGTGGCCCGAACGGTGGGTGGAGCTGACGCCGAAGCTGGTCACCGTGGCCTCGTGGGTGGGCTACGATCTCGACGGCCGCTCCGACATCCGCTGGACCGATAGCCTGCACAAGCGCCTGCGGGTGGAGGCGTTGCAGCTTCGGCACTACCTCGACGCCGTACGCGCGGTGCGCGACGCCGCCCCCGACCAGGACGAACTGCGCAACACGCTGGAGCTGATCGAAAGCCGGCTGGCCCTGGCGCTGAACGAGGTCACCGAGGAGGTCGCCACCTTCGGCGAGAACGACCCACAGGACACCACCGGCTACCAGCGCATCCGCCGCATCGCCAGGCGCATGCACGAGAGCCAGCCCTGGCGGCTGGTGGACGCCGCCTCGCTGATCGAGCGGATCGACCGCGCCATCCGGCTGGTCCGGCCGTCGCCGCTCCAGGCCGGCGCCCCGCTCGATACCCAGACCGAAACCATGGTGCGGCGGTTGGCGGTCCTGCGGGCGGAACTGGCCAACTATGGGCTGGGCATGGCCCACACCCATGTGCGGATCAACGCCACCCAGTTGCACAATGCCATCCGCAAGACCGTGGGCATGGAGACGGTCCCCGACGATCCGCGCTTCCGCCAGTCCTATCTGGCCGCCCTCAACGACCTTCTGGAGAAGGTGCGGCCGGTCACCATCAACTTCGGCTCCTTGATCGACGAACAGACGTCGGCCAAGCGGCTGTTCATGGTGGTGGCGCAGATGCTGAAGTATTCCGATGCCTCCACCCCCGTCCGCTTCCTTATCGCCGAGTCCGAATCCGCCTTCACGGTGCTGACGGCGCTGTACTACGCCAAGCTGTTCGGGACCGCCGACCGGGTGGACGTCTGTCCGCTGTTTGAGACCGAGCGGGCGCTGGAGGTGGGGAGCCGGGTTATCGACCAACTTCTGGAAAACCCGCACTACCGTGCCTACGTCGAGGCGCGCGGGCGGCTGTGCGTGCAGACCGGCTATTCCGACGCCGGGCGTTATCTCGGCCAGACGCCGGCCGCCGCCTCGATCGAGCGGTTGCGCCTGCGCATCGCGCGGCTGTTCCCCAAGCACGGGCTGAAGGGGGTGCGGCTGGTCATGTTCGACACCCACGGCGAGTCCATCGGGCGCGGCGGCCACCCGGCAAGCCTGGAGGAGCGGCTGAGCTACGTCAGCCCGCCGGCCACGCTGTCCTTGATGGAAGAGTGCGGCATCGACTTCAAGCAGGAGGTCAGCTTCCAGGGCGGCGACGGCTATCTGCCGTTCGTCACGCAGGCCGGCGCCTTCGCCGTGCTGTCGCGCATCCTCGACTACCGCCTGGGCCCCCACGCCCCGGCATCCGAGGACCCCTTCTATGCCGAGACCGACTACATCACCGAATTCTTCACCACGGTGAAGGAGTTCCAGGTTTCGCTGATGCGCGACCCCAACTACAACACGCTGCTGACGGCATTCAGCACCAACCTGCTCTACCCCTCGGGCTCGCGGGCGTCCAAGCGCCAGCACGACGCGCCTCCCGACCCCGCCGAGCAGGGATCGGCGACGCAGATCCGCGCCATCCCGCACAACGCCATCCTGCTGCAACTGGGCCTGCCGGCCAACGCCATCGGCGGCGTGGGCGCGGCCATCGACAAGGACCCCGATCGCTTCGCCACCCTCTACCGCCACTCCCCCCGCTTCCGCCAGCTCATGGGCATCGTCGAATACGGGGTGGCGGTGTCGAGCCCATCGGCGCTGAAGGCCTATGTCGACACGCTCGACCCCGGCCTGTGGCTGTTGCGCGCCGACAAGGCCGAGGACCCGGCGCGGGGCGAGGAGATGCGCCAGTTGGCCGACCTGCTGGAAGGCAACCCCACCCACATCCGCCAGACCACCGTCTTCCGCAAGCTGTTCAAGGATTTCTGCATCCTGCGGTCGGGACTGGCCGCCGCGCCCGAAGCCCCGGCCGGCGTGCCGTCCTGCTCCGGCCCGGGCGGCTGCGCCCGCATGGTGGCCCCGCCCCTGCGCTCCCGGCTCGACCTGCTGCACGCGGTACGGCTGGTGCTGATCCATGAGGTGTTCCGGCTGGCCACCCATGTGCCGCAGTTCTCCAGCCAGCATGCCACCACCCACGAACAGGTGATCGCCCGCATCCTGCACCTGGATGTGGAGACGGCGGTCAAGGTCCTGCGCCTGATCTTCCCGACCGAGGCCCCTTCCACCCAAGCCGACGACTTCGGCGAACCCGCCAGCTACCGCAGTGACGAAAGCCAGAACTACCGCCAGGAGAATGACCGCCTGTTCACGCCGATGACCGGCCTTTCGGAGCTGATCCAGCGGGTCAGTTCCGCCATCATTCAGCACATCGGCTTTTTCGGATAGGAGGAACCGGCAACCAGAGGCATCTGGCCGAGGTGCCGCTGTATGTCACTTGTAAAATTGCCGGCCCGCGCCCACACAATAGGTTCCTGGAACACGCTCGATTATTCTCGGGAGTTCGGCCGTGCGGCTCGGTCTATTGGCGGCAGGACTGCTGGCGGCGGCCGGATTGCTGGGAACCGAGCCCGCGCGGGCCGACGAGGTGCCGCGCTTGAGCCTCGGCATCGGCCAGTTCGACAATACCACCATCGACAGCAACATCGGCCCGTTTGACGTATCCGGAAACGCCCACGACCGAGCTGTCGACTTCCGATTGGAATACCGTTTCGGCACTTCGCTGCTGCCCTTCACCGAGCCCTACGCCAGCGTCCGGCCGTGGCTGGGGGCCGAGGCGACCTCGGAGGGTGGGGTTTACGGCGGCGGCGGCATCCTGGTCGACGTGCCGCTGGGACCGTTCATCTTCACCCCCTCCTTCGGCGCCGGCCTGTGGTCGTCGGGCGAGGGCAAGGACCTGGGCTCGCCGTTGGAATTCCGCACCCAGGTCGAGGTAGGCTACGAGTTCGAGAACCAGTCGCGCTTCTCGCTGGCCTACAGCCACATTTCCAACGCCGACGTTGCCGAGCCCAACCCCGGCGCCAATTCGATCGTCGTCTACTACCACCTGCCGACACGGTGGCTGCTGGGACGGTGATACGGGAGGTTGACGGACGGGCGATCACGGCTAGTTTGACCGGGACCCCGCCCGCCCACAAGGTCCCGGCATGCTGTCCTTCCCCATCACCATCTGCGGCATCGACGAGATTCCCGATTTGCCGCTGGAGCGCATCAGCCACGTGGTGTCGATCCTCGACCCGCGCCGCGAGGAACTGGAACACTTCAACCGCCACGACCCGTCCCGCGTTTTCCGTTTCCGCTTCGACGACATCATCGCCGTCCGCGCCGGACAGGTCGAGCCCACCGCCGCGCACGTAGCGGAAATCCTGGCCATCGGCGACCGCCTCCGGGAGGTTCCGGCGGACCACCTGCTGATCCACTGCCACGCCGGCGTGTCGCGCTCCACCGCCACCGCCGCCATCCTGATGGCACAGCGCTATCCCGACCGCCTGGACGAAGTATTCGCCAGCCTGCGCGAGGTGCGCCCGCGCAGTTGGCCCAACAGCCTGATGATCCGGCTGGCCGACACCATGCTGGGCCTCGACGGGGCGTTCATGGCGGCGTTGCGACGGCACTACCGGATCGTCGGCCGCGCCTATCCCGACCTCGTCCAGGGCATCCTGGCCGGTGACCGGGCACCTGAGGTTCCCGACGGGCTATGAGGCCAGCGGCAGCTTGAGAATGAACCCGGCCCCGCCCTGGGCGAGGTTGTGCGCCTCGATCACGCCGCCGTGGTCGCGGGCGATCTCGTAGCTGACCCACAGGCCGAGACCCGTTCCCTTGCCCACCGGTTTGGTGGTGAAGAAGGGATCGAACAGCTTGCCCAGCGCCTCGGCCGGAATGCCCGGGCCGTTGTCGCGGACCGACAGCAAGGCCGTGCCGCCGTCGACCGCGCCGGTCACGGTGATGCCCGGCCCGTCCACCGCCGCCACCGCATCCGCGGCGTTCTTCAAAAGGTTGACCAGCACCTGGTGCAGCCGGCCATTCCGCCCCGCCACCGCCAGCCCCGGCGGTACTGTCACCGTCAGGCCCACCCGCGCCGGCCAGCCCGGTTCCCGCGCCACCCAGTCGGCCGCCGTGGCGGCGAGCGGGGCCAGCTCCACCCGATCGGGCGGCGAGGTGTCGTGGTAGGACAAGGTCAACAGGTCGCGCACGATGTCGCGGATGCGCTGGGCGCCCTCCACCGTGCCGTCCACCAGCGATGGCAGATCGCGGAAGATCCGGTCGATACGCAGGTCCCGGCGTAACGCGTCGAACTCGGCCGCCAGTTCGCTGTCGTGGATGGCGTGGACGTAGCGCTCCAGCCGCTCGCGGTAGCGCGCCAGGGCCAGCACGTTGCCGTAGACGAAGCTGACGGGGTTGTTCAGTTCGTGCGCCACCCCGGCGACCAGCCGGCCGATGGAGGCCATCTTTTCCGTCTGCACCAGCCGCTCCTGGGCCTGGACCAGCTCGCGGTGGGTGCGGGCCAGGGCCTCGTAGGCCCGGCGCAGTTCCCCCGCCGGGCGGCCGATGATCACCAGACCCTCGGGGGCGCCGCAACCGGCCACCGCGCCGCGCCGCGCCTGACAGCTGAGCGTCACGGGCTCGGTCGGCCGCCCCAGGCGATCACGCAGCCTGACCTCACAGTCCTGCAAGGCCTTGCGCATGGCCTCGGGGCAATCGCAGTTGGCGGCGCACTGGCCGATATCGACGCGGAAGTCGCCGAGGAAGAGGGAGGATAGAGGCTGACCAATCAGCTCGGGTTCGGCGAAACCCGTCAGCTCCAGGACCGCCCGGTTGACCTTGCGGATAAGTCCCTGCCGGTCGCTGACCACCAGGATATCCGACATGGATTCCAGCACGTCTTCGATGAAGGTCTGGGAGCGCTCCAGTTCGCGGGTCTTGTCCTCCAGGTCGGACCAGGACGGCTCCAGCAGGCCCGCCCCCTCCAGCTCATCCAGGATCTCTTCCTTGGTGCGCGCGATGATGACGGGGGCATCGGTCATGGCCGTCAATCCTCGCGCCCCGCGGCGAAACGCTTGAGTTTGGAGCGCAGGCCCAGGCGGGACAGGTCCAGCTCGTCGGCGGCGCGACTGATGTTGCCCTGGTGGCGGACGAGGGCCTCACGAATCACCCGTTCCTCCAGCGCCTCCACCTGCTCCTTCAGCGTGCGCCCCGCCTGGATGGCGGCGTGCCGGCCGAGCGAAGCCGGGGATGGCGCGATGGCGGCCATGAGGCGCGGCGACAACAGCTCCGGCCCCAGCATCTCGCCGTCGACCAGCGCCACCATGCGCTGAATCTCATTCTGGAGCTCGCGCACGTTGCCGGGCCAGCGGTGCGCCTGGAAGGCGGCCATGACCTCGGGCGACAGCCCCCGGATCGGCTTGGCGAAGGCTTGGCTGGTTTCGGCCAGCAGATGCTCGACCAGCGGCGGCACGTCCATCGGCCGGGCGCGCAAGGGAGGCACCATCACCGGGAAGGTGGCGAGCCGATAATAAAGGTCGCCCCGGAAGCGTCCCGCCGCCACCTCGGCATCGAGGTCGCGGTTGGTGGCGGCGATGACGCGCACGTCGATGTGGCGGGTGCGCGCCGCGCCCAACGGCCGGATCTCGCCCTCCTGCAACACGCGCAGCAGCTTCACCTGGAAGGCCAGCGAGGTTTCGCCGATCTCGTCGAGAAACAGGGTGCCGCCGTCCGCCTGCTCGAAAAGGCCGATGCGGTCTTCGTGCGCGCCGGTGAAAGCCCCCTTGCGCGAGCCGAACAGCTCGCTTTCCAGAAGCTGGTCGGGCAACGCGCCGCAATTCTGCACGACGAAGGCCTTATCGGCGCGGGGACTGGAATAATGAATGGCGCGGGCCAGCAGTTCCTTGCCGGTGCCGGACTCGCCGGTGATGAGGATGGAGATGTCGTAGCGCGCGATGCGCCGCACTTCGGCGCACACGGCGTCGAGCGGACTGTCGGCGGCGCGGACGATGCGCTCGAAGTCGAACCGGGTCTTGAGAGCCCGCTTCTTGCGGCTGACCTTCTGCTCCAGCACCGTCACCGATATCTTCATCTCGCGCACGGCGCCATCGTTCTCGCGCTGAAGCTGGAACAGGCGGGCGGCGGAGTGGACCTGATCGAGAAGCTCGTTCGGGTCCCAGGGCTTGGTGATGTAGCGGTGAATACCGGCATCGTTAACGCCCTGAATGATGTCGGGGGCGTCGGTGAAGCCGGATATGATGATGCGCATCGGGTCAGGCCACTGCTCGCGCACGCGGCGCAGAAAGTCCACCCCGTGGCCGCCCGGCATGCGCTGGTCGCACAGGATGACGTGCGGCATCTCGCGCTCCAGCAGCGCTTCGGCCTCCACGGCGCTGGAGGCGGTCAACACCTCGAAATCCTCGTCAAGGGTGCGCCGGATCGCCTCCTGCGAACGGATCTCGTCGTCGACGACAATGACCAGCGGACGGCTGCGCATGCCTGCCCGTTCCTCCCGCTCAACCCGTCCGACGAGTTAACCCCTTCGATTGGAGAGGTACATTGACGCAGATCATGGTGCGCCCCCACGATCCCGGAACGGGCCGAAAGAACTATTCGACCTCCAGCTCCTTGATGCGCAGATCGTCGCCGCCCTGGGCGAACACCACACCGCCGCACTTGGGGCAGGGTTCGGTACGGTCGGTAACCGTCAGTTCAGCGGCGCAGCCCAGGCACAGGCCGCGCCCTTCGGGCCGGATAATCTCCAGTACCGCCCCCTCCGCCGGGCTGTCCTTCATCACCACGTCCCAGCAGAAGCGCAGTGCCTCCACCTCAACGTTGGAGAAGGGGCCGACCTCCAGCCACACCGTCTTGACGCGGGTGAAGCCGTGAACCCTGGCCTGATCCCCGATGACCTCGCGCATGCTTTCGGTCAGCGACATTTCGTGCATGGGTTGCCTCAGATGATCGCGATGTCGCAGGCCACGCACGGATCGAGCGCCGCCACCAGGAGCCGCGCCCGCAGGAGCAGCCCGTCGTCGGCGCGGTCCCCCAGAAGGCCGCGCGCCAGCGGGCCGTCCGCGTGGAAATTCCATTCGGTGGGGGCGAGTATCCGGTAGCGCCGGACGATGCCGTCCGCGATCGCCACCCGGTGGACCAGCCGTCCCCGCGCCGCCTCCACCACGCCCAGGCCGATACCGCTGCCGGCGAGCGGCGGCAGCGGTTCATCGGCCGCGGCGTCGTGCGCAAGAACGTCCAGCGCAGCGTTCAGTTCGATCAGCCGCGCGACATGGCGGGCCAGCAGGCCGCTGCCATACTCGGCCACCAGCCCGGGCCACCGAGCCAGCGGCCCGGTTTCATAGACACGGCCATCATGGTTGGGGGCGGTGCAGAAAGCATCGTCGCCGGCAAGCCGCGCCAGCAGCCACTCCTCGTCCATTCCGGCCATCAGCGGGGCGGCATCGGCGCCGTAGTCGGCTAATCCTTGGCTGCGCAACCAGTCGAACAGCCGGGGCGCCGGGCTGCCGGCCAACGCCTCGCCGGCCAAGGAGGCGCCTGAGACGCGCGCCGGCGCCAGCGCCGCCCGTAAGGTTCGCGCGGCTCCCGCCTGGGGCGGTTCGCCGATGATCGCGGGCCAATCCATCAAAATGCGGGTGCCATGCTCGATGGCCGTTTCCGCCAGCACCCGCCGACGTCGCGCTTCGGCCCGCGCGGGAGAGACCGCAATCCCCAACGCCCGCTCGCAGGCGATCTCGCCGGCCGCCCGCTGGGCGGTGCCGCATACGGCGAACAGGCGCGGTAACAGGTCGAGAGCCGTGTCGGCCGGCTTGCCCTCCAGCACCCGGCACGCCGTCACCAGCCGGGTCGAGTCCACCGCGACCCGCGCCACCCGGCCTGCTTCCAGCGTCAGGCCAACCCGCAGCCGGCCCTCCAGGGTCATCCCCCGCCCCCGCCCAGCAGGCCACGCAACAACCCGCGCCGGCCGACCATCTTGGGCTCCCCGGGCTTGGCCGGCGGTGGTGTCTTGGGTGCGGGCGGCTCCAGCAACGTGGCGACCACCAGTTCGGCGGCATCGCGCGCTTGGCTCTGGTTGGCGAACTGGGCGACGGTGGAGAACAGGCGGCTGGTCTGATAGCTGCCCAACTCCACCTCCCGCTCGACGCAGAAGGGGCAAGCCCCGGCCGGCAGGTTCCAGGTGATGGTGGCCCCCGCTTCCAACTCCGACCACGCCGCCGGATCGTCGGCCAGCGCCACCACGAACATGCTCCACGGCGTGATCATCACGCCGAGCCAGCCCGATCCATGCCGGCGAAACGCCGTGGCCTCGACGGAAAGGGCCGGGTTGCACACCGGCGCCTCGCGCATGTGGGCGTCGTAGAGGCGCTGATACCACTGGGTAAGCGCCGCAAGGCGCAGGGACAGGTCAGCCATGGCGGGTCAATTCATCCAGCAGCGCCATGGCCTCCAGCGCGTCGGCCTCCGCCACCTTCTCCACCGCGAAGTCGCCAACCTGGATCAGCACGTAATCGCCCACGGCCACCGGCTCGGCCATCAGCAGCAGGTTGACGCGGCGGCGTTCGCCACCCTTTTCCACCAGCGCGGTCAGTCCGTCGGTTTCGGTGACGCGGAACGGCAGGGTCAGGCACATGGCGTGGCGGTGATCCCGAAGGTCTTCAGTTCGTCCAGCACCAGGGCGATCATTGCGTCGATGCGCCCGGCAACCTCCGGACTAAGGTCTATGCTGGTGGCGAGGCTGACCGGCTCGCAGCCGATGACGGCGACGGTCAGAATTTCCGCCTCCATCAACGTCAGCGTCGCCAGAACGTCGCACAGCCCCACCTGATGCGGTGAAATCTTGGTGCGGAAGAAGACCGGCACGTCATCGCCGGCAATGCGCACCACGGTGGCCGGCGGGCGGCCGGTCTTCACCGCGTCGGTGACGATGAGATGGTCGGTCTCGGCCAATTGGTCCAGCATATCCATGGCCGAGGTGCCGCCGTCCACCACCGAAACCTCCGGCGGGAAAGTGTAGCGGGCCTCCAGCGCCTCGACGACACGCACGCCGATGCCTTCGTCGCTCAGGAGAATGTTGCCGAGGCCGAGCACCATGACCTTCATGGAGGAGTCCCACCGATCCGATTGTACCTCGAACGATCCTAGCACGGCCGCGAGGCGAAAGAAAAACCCCTCTCCCGCCGGGCGGAAGAGGGGCTGAAGCGGCCGCCGTCGGGCGAAGGCTCAGAGCGCCTTCACCGTGACGATCGGTTTGTTCTCCGTGTCAACCATATGGACGGCGCAAGCCAAGCACGGGTCGAACGAGTGAACGGTGCGCAACACCTCCAGCGGCTGTTCCGCCACGGCGACCGGCGTGTCGAGCAGCGCCACCTCGTACGGGCCGGGACGGTCCTTCTGGTCGCGCGGGCCGGCGTTCCAGGTGGTCGGCACGACGCACTGGTAGTTGGCGATCTTGCCGTCCTTGACCACCACCCAGTGGGACAGCATGCCGCGCGGCGCCTCGTGGACGCCGTAGCCCATGATCTCGCCCTTGGGGAAGGTCGGGCGGTTGTAGGTGGTGAAATCGCCCTTGTTCAGGTTCTCCATCAACAGCGTCCACTGGTTCACCAGTTCATCGTACAGCACCGCGGCGCGGACGGCACGGGCGGCGTGGCGGCCGATGGTGGAGAAGACAATGGAGAGCGGCAGGGCCGAACCGTAGACCGTCGAGGCGATGCTGAGGGTCTGCTGCAGATAAGCCTCGGCGCCCTTGTGGCCGCCGGCAACCATGCACAGCACGTTGGCGAGCGGCCCCACCTCGGCGCGGTTGTCGTAGAACGTCGGCGACTTGACCCAGGAATACTTGCCGTCATCCTGGAAATCAGTGTACTGCGGCACCGTCTCGCCCTTGTAGGGGTGCAGCGGACCCGGCGAATCCTTATACCACGCATGCTTGGTGGACTCGGCCACACCCTCTTCGAAATACTTGTCCTTGAAGCTGGTGATCGGCTTGAAGGTCGCGAGATCGAAGCCGGTGAGGAAGCCGCCCGGCAGCGCCAGCTTCTGCCCCCGGGTGTCCAGCGGCATGTCGGGGGTGGCGATGAAGTTGCCCACCCCCTTGCCCACCTGGGTCCAGTCGGCGTACAGCGCGCCGATGGCCGCCACGTCCGGCAGATAGACCTTCTTCACGAAGTCGCCGACCTCGTCGATCATCTGCTTGATGTGCATCAGCCGCTCGATGGTGAGCGTCGAGGGGCTGTCCAGGTTGATCGGGTTGGCGACGCCGCCCACCGCGAGGTTCTGGATGTGCGGGGTCTTGGAGCCGAGGATCGAGACGATCTTGTTGGCCCGGCGCTGGTAGTCGAGCGCCTGGAAGTAGTGGGCCGCCGCCATCAGGTTGATTTCCGGCGACAGCTTCATCGCCGGGTGACCCCAGTAGCCCGAGCCGAACACGCCGAGCTGGCCGGAGCCGACGAACTGCTTCAGCTTGTCCTGAACCTGTTTGAACGCCTGCGGGCTGTTGCCATGCCAGTCGGACAACGATTGCGCCACCTGGGACGCCTTCACCGGATCGGCCTTCAAGGCCGAGGTGATGTCCACCCAGTCCAGCGCCGACAGGTGATAGAAGTGGACGATGTGATCGTGGACGGCGTGGGCGCCCATGATCATGTTGCGGATGTACTGGGCGTTCAGCGGCACGTCCAGGCCCAGCGCGTTTTCCATGGCGCGGACGCTGGTCATGGCGTGGACGGTGGTGCATACGCCGCAGATGCGTTGGGTGAAGATCCAGGCGTCGCGCGCGTCACGCCCCTGCACGATCAGCTCGATGCCGCGCCACATCTGGCCCGAGGACCAAGCCTTCGACACCTTGCCGCCGTTGACCTCGCAATCGATGCGCAGATGGCCCTCGATGCGGGTGATGGGATCGACCGTAATACGGGTAGTCATGGTTGTCTCTCACCTAGAACGAGGGTGGTCAGGCGTGTTCGGGCTTGGGCAGGACCGGCAGGCGCTTCACGAACAGGTGATACAGCACCACCTCGAACGAGAAGATCCCCACCGTCACCAGGATTTCCTTCACCGACGGGAAGTAGTGCCAGCCGATGGACACCGGCTCGTAGCCGACGAGGTAGGCGTTGATGCGGTACAGGATGCCGCCGGCCAGCAGCAAGCCGGCTGCCGCGAACAGCGTGCGTGGGCTGCGGCGGGAACCGGCTGGCAGCATCAGCACCAGCGGCAGTACGTGCAGCGCCAGTTCGATCCAGAACATCGTGGCGCGCAGATCGCCCGCGAAGGCGTGGCCGAAGGCGCCCCGGAACACGAGGTCGAGGACGCGCAGGGCAACGAACCCCGCCAGCAACACCGACATCAACCCGGTCAGCTTACCGAGGATGGGGGTTTCCAGCGGGCGGTTGAAGGCCAGCGACGCCAGGATGGACTCGACGATCACGAAGGCGAAGCCCATCAGCAGCGCCGAGGCCAGGAACAGCACCGGCAGGAACTGCGTCTGCCACAGCGGCGACACCTTCTGGCCCAGGATCACCAGCATCGAGCCCAACGACGACTGGTGCATGGTGGGCAGCAGCACGCCTGCGGCGATGAAGATGAACAGGGCCTTGTTCAGCGTCTTCCGGGCGCAGCGCAGGCCGAACTTCTCCAGGAAAGCCGGCAGGAATTCGACGAACAGCACGCCGGTATAGGCCGCCACGCACAGGCCGACCTCCAGCATCACCGAGTTGGTGTTGGCCAGCCACGGCATGAACATGTGGTAGAAATGCCAGTAGCGGCCGAGGTCGATCAGCACGGCCAGACCGGCGAGGCCGTAGCCGAACAGGCTGGCGAGCAGCGCCGGGCGGACCAGCGGATGGTACTCGCCCTTGTTCAGGATGTAGACCACCAGCGCGATGGCGTAGCCGGCGCAGCCGAAAGCCGTGCCGACCACCACGTCGATGGTGACCCAGATGCCCCAGGGATAGGCGTCGTTGATGTTGGCGACGGCGCCCAGGCCGCCGGTGAAACGCTCGGCGATGAAGAAAGCCCCCACCGCGGCCAGAGCCAACGCCACCAGGAAGGTGGGGGTGAGGAGTTTGCCGCCTACGGGTTCATGTTGGTGCATGGATGTTCTCCCTCGCCCGGTCAGCCGTGCTTGTCCCCGTCCTCGTCCCCGCCGGCATTGCGCTTGGCGAGATAGACGAGGCCGGCGAGAAGAGCCGCGGGGGCGGCCATGCCCTTGTAGAGCGTGTGCTGGATGCCTTCGGACTCCGACGCGTGGGAGTGGTCGGGCAGCCCCGTGGGCATTCCCAGCTTGCCGAAGTCCACCGCCGACAGCATCAGGCACTGGGTGCCGCCCACCTCGGTGGCGCCGTAAACGTGCGGCCGGTAGGTCTTGGCCGCCGTCTCGTGCCCCGGACGGTCGCCGCCCAGCGTCCTGGCGAGGTCGCCACGCGGCGCCACGAAAGCGTCACCGGGCTTCAGCGCCAGACGACGTTCCGCTTCCTTCTTCAGGTCGGCCGTCCGGCCGAACAGGGTCGCCCCCGTCGGGCAGACGTCGGCGCAGCCCGGCAATTGGCCCTCGGCCAGACGCGGGGCGCAGAGCTGGCACTTGTGGATTTCGCCGAAGGCGTCGTTGTAGTCGTACTTCGGGATGCCGAACGGGCAGGCGAAGACGCAGTAACGGCAGCCGATGCAGCGGTCCGCGTTGTGCTTGACGATGCCGGACAGCCCGTCCTTGGTGTTGGCCGACACCGGGCAGCACGACACGCACGACGGGTCGGCGCAATGCAGGCACTGGCGCTTGACGAAGGCGTGGCCGTCGACCTCGGCGTCCTTGGTCGCGCCGGTGCCGTTCTGGTAGACCTTGATGATGTTCCAGGTCTTGGCCGACAGGTCCTCGGCCGCGTCCCAGGTGCCGTCGTTCCAGCCGGGCTGGACGCCGCCGGTGATCGGCGACAGGTGGTTGATCTCCTTGCACGCCGTCACGCAGGCCTTGCAGCCGACGCACAGCGTCGAGTCATAGAGAAGGCCGATGGCCTCCGCCGGCAGGTGCTTCGCGTCACGCTGAAGCGCCTGCGCCTCCTCCGGCACGGCAGCGGCAGCGGCGGCGGCAGCGGCGGCCGCCGGCAGGGTCGCTGCCCGTGTGAGGAATTTACGCCGCGAGATGTCCATGGGCGTGGTTCCTTACTCGCCGTCCTTCGGGGCGGCGTCCGTCTTGCCGAGGCGCGAGGCCACTACGGCGCCGGCGCCGACCGCCGCGCCGACCAAGCCGGCAGCCACCGCCACCGAGCCGGTCGATGCCCCTGCCCCCTTGTCGCCGTCCACGGTCGGGAAGGCGGCCGGCGGCGCGTAGGTCTGGACCGAGGCGAGTTGGTGGATGCCCTTGGTAAAGCCCACGCCCTTTTCCGAGCACCCGAAGCAGGGATGCCCGGCGGCTACCGGCCAGGAGGACTCGCCGACGTCGCCGAAGCCCAGCGTGGAGCAGTTGTTGTAGGTTTCCGGCCCCTTGCAGCCGAGCTTGTACAGGCACCAGCCCTGGCGGTGGCCGTTATCGCCGAACTCCACGGCGAAGCGGCCGGCGTCGAAGTGCGGCCGGCGCTCGCAGTTCTCGTGGATCAGGCGGCCATAGGCGAACTTCGGACGGCCCTTGTCATCCAGCGCCGGCAGCTTGCCGAAGGCGATGAAATGCAGCACCGTGGACAGGAAATTATAGGGGCTGGACGGGCAGCCGGGAATGGTGACCACCGGCTTGTCTTTGACGATGTCCTTCGCCGGCACCGCCCCGGTCGGGTTCGGCCCAGCCGACGGGATGCCGCCCCACGACGCGCAGGAGCCCAGGGCGATCACCGCCGCCGCCCCCTTGGCCGCCTCCTCCACGCTCTCCTTGAAGGTGTGCCCGGCGACCTTGCAGTAGATGCCACCGTCCTTGGTGGGAATGGCGCCGTCGACCACCAGCACGTACTTGCCGTAGAACTGCTTGATCGCGTTGGCCTTCCAGTTCTCCGCCTGATGGCCGGCGCCAATGTTCAAAGTCTCCAGGTACTCCAGGGAGATCTGGTCGAGGATCAGCGTTTCCAACGTCGGGTGCTGGGCGCGCAGCAGGGACTCCACGCAGCCCGTGCAGGCTTGGCCCGACAACCATACCACCGGCGGGCGCATGGCGCTGGTCGCGGCCTCGGCGATTTTGATGCCGAACGCCGGCGACAGACCCAACGTGGCCGCGATGCCCGTACAGTATTTCAGGAAGTCGCGGCGGTTGAGGCCGCCCAGCGCCCCCTCGTAGCTGTCCAGGTCGCCCAAACGCTCGATGTCGGTGGACGGTTCGTCCGACAGGTCGAAATGGCCGTCAGCCATGACGTTTCCCCCGATTGTCACAATGGTTGCCACTTTGACAGCAAGGGCCATGCCAATCGGGGAATTACCTCTGCCTGCCCGGTTTACCGTTGATTCAACACAATGTTGCAGATGCGAACAGCCGGCTGGACCGGACGCCTGCTGGCAAGGAAGTTGCCGCCACTAGCAATCCATTTACCAGTTCTCCGCATGTCTCATACCAAAGGCGGTTGATGGCTTCCATTAATCGCCTTTGGTTCAAACCCGACAGCACCTTGCGAAGCAAGGTGCGAGAGGGTGATACGGGCGGCAGATAATGGAAGCATTTAAACGCCGCCCGTATCACTTTCTGTTCCGCCCTCCTCGCGGGTCAGCCTTGCCGAGACGGCGGTTGGCCGAAATAGTCGCGCCGCCCAGTTTAGGAACGCTCCCGCCCGAAACACGCCGGTATCCATCTTGGAAGTCTCCACCGTCATCCGTACCGACAATGTCCGCCAGGGCATCGGCTGCATGCTGCTGGCCGTCAGCGTCTTTTCCCTACTCAATGTGCTGGTGAAGACGCTGACCTCCGCCGGCTATCCCGTGGCCGAGGTGGCGTTTTTCCGGAACCTCTGCGCCATGCCGGTGGTGATGGCGATGATCTCGCTGGGCGGCGACTGGCGCCAGATCCGCACCCGCCATCTGGGCGGCCATCTCTGGCGTTCGACCATCGGCCTCACTTGCATGTTGTTGATGTTCCTGGCCTTCGACCTGTTGCCGCTGGCCGACGCGGTGGCCTTCTCATTCGCCGCCCCATTGTTCGTTACGGCCCTGTCGGTGCCGCTTTTGGGCGAGAAGGTGGGCATCCACCGTTGGGGCGCGGTAATGGTGGGCCTCGTCGGCGTTTTGGTCATGCTGCGCCCAGGTGGCGCCATGCTGAATCCAGGGGTAATCGCCGCGCTGGCCAGCGCGCTGTGCCAAGCGCTCGCCATGATCGCCATCCGCCAGTTGAGCCGCACCGAAGCGCCGCTGGCCACCGTCTTCTACTTCACCCTGTTCTCGACGATTCTATGCATCTGTCTTCTGCCGTTTGGCTGGCGCACGCCCGTGGGGTGGGATTGGGCGTTGGTCGCCGGTCTGGGGGTGGTCGGCGGTATCGCCCAGTATTTCGTCACCCGCGCCCACGCACTGGCGCCGGCGGCGCTCATCGCGCCGTTCAACTATATGGCGCTGTTGTGGGCGGCGCTGTTCGGGTTCATCCTGTGGGGCGAGGTGCCCGATCACCTGACCCTGGCGGGAGCGGCCATCGTGATGGCGAGCGGCTTGTATATCATCTATCGCGAAAGCCGGCGCCGGCTCCCCGTCAGCGCCGGATGCCCGGCCACGCGGGGAGGAGTCGCCACTCCGATGCCCGAAACGGTCGGCGAGACGGGACCGCGATGACCACCGCCCGCCTGCGCCTGCCCTGGATCGACGTGGCGCGGGGCGCCGCCATCGCTTTGATGGCCGTTTATCACTTTTGCTGGGACCTGACCTTCTTCGATCTGGTCCGAATCGACCTGCTGCACGATCCATTCTGGCTGGCATTGCGCACGGTGATTCTCAGCGCCTTCCTGCTGCTGGTGGGGATCAGTCTGGTGCTGACGGCGGAGCGCGGCCTGACCGCCGCCGCCTTCCTGCGCCGCCTCGCCCTGCTGGTCGCCGCCGCCCTGGCCATCACGGCGGCGAGTTACCGATTTTTCCCGGACAGCCCCATTTTCTTCGGCGTGCTTCACCACATCGCCGTGGCCAGCATCCTGGGGCTGGCCTTCGTGCGCCTGCCGGCCCTCGTGACGGCGGGGTCGGGCGGCCTCGCTCTTCTGGCGCCGACCGCCTGGGCTCACCCGTGGTTCGATGGGCCGATGTGGCTATGGCTTGGCTTGGCGACGCACGAGCCGGTGTCCAACGACTTCGTCCCGCTGCTGCCGTGGTTCGGGGTGGTTTTGCTGGGAATCGCGACGGGGCGCCTGCTGGTGCGCCGGCCCTCGGTCCTCGCCGGTCTGGGCGGTGCCACGGCTGGGCCGGTCGGCCGGGCACTGGCGTGGTGCGGGCGCCGCAGTCTGGCGATTTACCTGCTTCACCAGCCGATCCTGCTGGGCCTGTTGTACGCCGGAACGGCGGGACTGGGCCTGGCGTCGCCTTCGGAAGAAAGCCGGTTCCTGGCAAGTTGTGAAGCGACGTGCCGGAGCTCCGGCGTGGCGGCGTCCGCCTGTACCCATTATTGTCGCTGCGTGACAGACGACCTGAAACAATCAGACCGGTGGCCGGACGTGTTGGCCGGACGCATAGACGCCTCCAGCCACGAGCGCATTCTGGCCGCCGCCGGGCGATGCCGCGACCTCTCTTCCCCCTGATACCAACGGCTGCTGAAGGCTTTCATTGGGAGTGGTTCAGATAAATGCGGGCCACCAGTGAAAGCGGGTGGCGCCGCCGATCCGATCGGGATCGACGGCCAGGAGCGCGCTGAGCAGCGCCGCGTTCACCGCGTCGGCGAGGTGCCAGACCACCTCGCCGTGGCTTGGTCGCACGAAGCCGTAAACATGAAGCCAGTGGAAGCGCTGATGGCCCACCGCCAGCGGGCGTTGCCCGCGCCGGGCCCACACCTGCACCGCCCGCGTCAGTTCTTCCTTCCGGCGGCGGAAGGCGGCTTTGAACCGTTCCTGGGCGGCAAAGTCCCCCTCGGCATGGCGCGGGCGGGGCACCTGCCGGGTGAAGCCCTGGCGCCCGTGCTCGGCGTGACCTTCGCCGAATTGGCGGGGGATGATGCACCCGCGCCGGCTCCCAATTCCGCATTTCGGCTGGGGATACCGCGAAAGGCCAGACCCTCTATCGCCTGATCGATATCCGCCCGTCCAAGCTCAACCCGCGCAAGACGTTCGCCCGAGTTGAATCCCGTCGAGAACCTCTGGCAGTTCCTGGGGGACAATTGGCTCTCCACCCGCATCTTCACGTCCTACCAGGATATTCTCGATCACTGCTGCTTCGCCTCGAAGGCTCTCATCAACCAGCCGTAAAAAATCATGTCCATAGGGTTGCGCGAGTGGCGCATGGGTCGTGATCAGCGGGGCTTGGTATCCGTCCTTTACCCGATTGCCCTGTTATCAGAGGTGTCCAGCGTTTCGGAGGAGGCTCATTTGTGCTATACTTGCCAACCCTGGTGCATAATCCCGGCTAGGTACAGCAGCTTCATCGCGTTCTCATCGGTGGGGAAATAGCTGCGGGTGCGTACGGCGCGGCGCAGCTTGGCGTTCAGCGCCTCAATGGCGTTCGTAACCGGTAGACTGTAGGCTGACTTGCTCACAGCAGCCATCCGGGGACAAGCACAATGAGTGCCGTGCAAGCCAATGCCATTCTAGAGTCCTTGACACCTGGACATGAGGCACGGACCGCGCGGGATCTTCGGCCGTTCCTGCGCCGTGGGCTCAACCACCGGCTCCACATGTTGATGCTGAAAGCCAGAGCGTACCCTGCGAGCTTCGCCAACGCGGCGCATTTTTTTGAAACCGTGGATTGGATTGATCGGCAACCGGCCGCTTCTCGGGACCGTATCCTCGATGACGTCGATGTCGCTCTCTGGGTGATCGGATTCAAACTGTCCCTCCCTGCGCCATCGACACCACAGGACCTGGGTGATTTCAGTCGCTTGGTGGAACGTTGCCGCCAGACCGACGACAATAACGCCGGCACATGGCCGCAGGTCTATATCGAGGACGTCCACGCGCAGGTGCTGGCAACCGTTCGCAGTCCGTCTATCGCGTCGGTAGACGGTGCCGTAAAGCCTTCGCCTCCCGTACGAAAGGAAAATGTTCGTGAGTTAATCCTGTCTGCGTTGGAGAACATCTCCACCATTTGGCCAGGGATGGCGGGGTCCATCAGGAATCACATCAAGGGATTTGCTGTCATCGAAGGCGCGCCGTCATCATCATCGCACCGCGCGGCTCCAGGAATTGTTATCGTTTCGAGAAAGACTATCGACACGGCCAGCACCGACGATTTTTTCATATGCGAGACTCTCGTTCATGAGGCCATGCACCAGATGATATTCACCATGCAGGACATCTGCTCTTTTGACGACGGCCGCGCCGATAAGAAATTCACATCACCCTGGAGCGGGCTCTCCAAGCCTCTTTCAGTGTACGTACACATTCCCGTGATTTATTTTTTCATTGCAGAATATTTCGCACGCGCACATCAAGGAGAAACTCATCAGAAAGACAGGGTGACGTCGCGCTTGCGAAGCATCGTCGCCGGGATGGATCGCTTCTTTGCCGAATCCCCCCTGCGTGCGCACTTGACGCCGTTGGGCCTAGCTCTTCACGATCAGGTGTTTTCAAGATACCAGGAGCGTCGCGCTTGCTTTCTGACGTGAAGGAAGGCGCACGCCATCAGCGGCATTGGTGATGCGAAGCTGTCGAACCGGGTGCGGGTCCAAGCGAGAGTTGCGATCTTCGGCGATCATAACCGGCTGCGAAAGCACGCGCCACGAGATATTATCCTTCAGTTGTCGACTGTGGGGCTTACAGTGTTGTGGGTGGTACGCTGCGCTTTCCTGGGCATGTTCCATAGAAAACAACTGAAATTTTTCTTGAAACCCAAAAAAGGGGCAGCTACATATTCTTCAAACTGAACGCGTGGATGCTGGAGACGGTTCGTGGAGCAGCAGGCATCGGAATTGGTGGAGATCAAGCTGCCGGAGGCGCGCGCGCGCAAGCCGTGGACCGCGCCGACCCTTACCGTGTCCTCCGTCGAAGAGGTCACGCTTACGGGCGGTTTCGACAACACCGACTCTGGCATCCAATATTCTTGAGCGCGTTCGCTGGCTTCGCGGCGTTCGATCCGTCGGACCTGCCGCCGGGCACCGCGGAACGCCTGACGAACGCGCTGGACGGCAAGGGCCTCGCCAAGCCGCTGACACGCCGCCTTGATGGCGGCGTTTTCGTGTTCCGGCAGCGCGTCCTGTCCCCCGAAGACCGATTCGAGCGGCAACCCGTCCTCGGCGGCGGCGGGGCCGTCGTGTCGATGTTCGACGGCCGGCTGGACAACCGCGCCGAACTGCTGGACGCGCTGGGGCTGCACAGCCCCGCCAACACCCCGATTCCCGATGGCGAACTGGTCCGCGCCGCCTATGAGCGCTGGGCGGAGGAGGCGGTACCCCGCCTGCTCGGCGACTTCGCCTGGGCGGTGTGGGACGGGGGCCCGCGCCGGCTGCTGCTGGCCCGCGACCACAGCTGCACGCGCGCCCTGTTCTACACGCGCACCGACCGCTTCGTCGCCTTCGCCACCGGCTACCGCCCGCTGCTGGCCCTGCCCGAGGTGCCGCGCGAGGTGGACGAGCTGGCGGCGGCGGAACTGCTCCTGACCTGTTCGGACGAGAGCGGGCGGAGCTTCTACAAGGGCATTTCCTGGGTCGGTTCGGCCGAACGCGTGATCGTGTCCGCCTCCGGCGTGCGCGGGGACCGCCTGTGGGAGCCGGCGGCACGCCCGCCCCTGCGCCTGTCCGACGGCGAGTGCGTGGAGGCCGCGCGGGCAGTGTTCGAGCAGGCGGTGGCCTGCCGCCTGCGCATCGCCGGCCCGGTGGTGGTGGGGGTGAGCGGCGGCCTGGATTCCAGCGCCGTCGCGGCCACCGCCGCCAGCCGACTGGCGCCCGGCCGGCTGCACGGGCTGTGCGTGGTGCCGGACGAGACGGCGCCCGTCTCCGTGAGCGGCTGGCGCTATGCCGACGAAC
>DASPMK010000491.1:0-4663 GCA_035627075.1 Azospirillaceae bacterium | reverse complement strand
GGCGGCCGCTGTCGAAGCGGCGCGGACCACGATCACCGCCACGCTCGGGGCGGTCACGATCACGCTCGCCGCGCGACTGCATCATGGCCGACGGACCGGCCTCCAGCGCGTCAACGCGGATGGTCAGAACGCGCAGGATGTCCTCGTTGATGCCCATGTTGCGCTCCATCTCGGCGACCGCGGCGTGCGGCGCGTCGAGGTTGAGCAGGACATAATGGCCCTTGCGGTTCTTCTTGATCTTGTAGGCGAGCGTCTTCAGACCCCAGTACTCGGTCTTGGTGACTTGGCCGCCGTTGTCACGGATGATGCCGGAGAAGGTCTCCGTCAACTGCTCGGCCTGGGCGGCCGAGATATCCTGGCGCGCGATGAACACGCACTCGTAGAGAGACATGGTACTCCCCATGGCTGTTGCATGGCGCGGCGCTGCGTCCTTCAGGGAATTCCAAGGGAACAGCCGCCCGCGCCTAACCGGGCGCCGCGAAGGGCGCCGGCAAGGAGTTTGGAAGCCGCGCAATATACACAAACCGCGAGATGAGGCAAGCGGATTGGCGGCCTCTTGCCGGTTTTCGGGCGTTGCGCCGGAGACGGACTTGGAAAGGGGCGCGAATGTGGGTTAACATGTCCTTTTGGCGCGGCGACCGATCGAAGATCGCGCGTGACGGAGGAGGGGAGTGGACGTACAACTGCCAGCCGATCGGCGTGACGGACCGGGACGGTCCCGGCCGGATATCGCCCTGCGGCCGGTGTATGCCGCGTTGGATCTTGGCACCAACAATTGCCGCCTCCTGATCGCCCGGCCGTCGCCGGGCGGCTTCCGCGTGATTGATGCCTTTTCCCGTATCGTCCGCTTGGGAGAGGGGCTGAGCCGCGCCAACCGGCTATCCTCGCAGGCCATGGAGCGGGCGCTGGCCGCGCTCAGAGTATGCGGTGCCAAGATGGAGCGTCGCGGCGTCACCGCTGCCCGCGCCGTGGCCACCGAGGCTTGCCGGTCTGCCGTCAACTGCGACGAATTCCTGGAACTGGTGGTCCGGGAAACCGGCATTTCCATCGAGATCATTCCCGCCGAGGAGGAGGGCCGGCTGGCGCTGGCCGGGTGTTCGGCGCTGCTGCAGTGGGACATCCCCTACGCGCTGGTCTTCGATATCGGCGGCGGTTCGACCGAGTTGATGTGGCTGGAGGTGCATCGGGGGCGGCCGGTGCGGCTGATCGATCAGATTTCGGTACGGCGCGGCGTGGTCAGCCTTACCGAATGCTACGGCGGCGATCAGGTATCGGCGGAGGTCTACCGCGCCATGGTCGCCGAGATCACCGCTGAGATTTCCGGATTCGAGGCCGCCAACGGCATTCGTCAGGCGCTGGAGCACGGTCAGGTGCAGATGTTGGGCACGTCGGGCACGGTGACGACGCTTGCCGGGATCAACCTGAACCTGCCGCGCTATGACCGCTCGATGGTGGATGCGAGCTACCTGGCGGTGGCGGATGCCCGCGCCGTGACGACCCGGCTTTTGGGGCTGGACTTCGAGGGGCGGGCGGCCCATCCCTGCATCGGCCGTGACCGGGCCGATCTGGTGATCGCCGGCTGCGCGGTGCTGGAGGCCATTTGCGATATGTGGCCGGTCAAACGGCTGCGCATCGCCGACCGGGGACTGCGCGAGGGCATCCTGGTTGATCTCATCGGCGCTGCGAACCATTGACCCGCCAACACGGTTGAATCACGAACCGCCGCCATCCAAACGCAGGTCAGGGAGTTCCTTTTCCATGAGTCGCAAACCCTCCGGTCCGTCCAAGCCGTCCAAGTCCGGTGGCTCCATGCCGGGCGGGCGTCGGGCCGCTGTGCGGGTGAAGACCGCTCACAAGCGTTCGGCGTCCTCGACCCGCTGGCTGGAACGCCAGCTCAACGACCCCTATGTCGCCGAGGCCAAGAAGCGCGGTTTTCGCTCGCGCGCCGCCTTCAAGCTGTTGCAACTCGACGACAAGTACCATTTCCTTGCTCCGGCCAAGCGGGTGGTGGATCTCGGCGCCGCTCCCGGCGGCTGGACGCAGATCGCGGTCGATCGGACCAAGACGCTGGAAGGCAAGGGCAAGGTGGTCGGCCTTGATATTCTGGAGATGGACCCGGTGCCCGGCGCCACCACCTTCCAGCAGGATTTCCTGGAGCCCGGGGCGCCGGAGCGGCTGAAGGCGGAACTGGGGGGGGCGGCCGATATCGTCCTGTCGGACATGGCGGCGCCCACCACCGGCCATCACCAGACCGATCACATGCGGATCATGGCCTTGGCCGAGGCGGCCTACGACTTCGCCGAAGATGTGCTGGCATCCGGTGGCGTGTTCATCTGCAAGCTGTTCCAAGGTGGTGCCGAGAAGTCGTTGCTGGAGCGTCTGAAACAGGACTTCACGCAGGTCAGACACGCCAAACCGCCGGCTTCGCGCGCGGATTCGTCGGAAACCTATCTGGTGGCAACCGGCTTCCGCGGCCGGCAAATCGCCCCAAAAGAATAGTTGCTATAGCAATAAACGTTATGGCATGATTGCCCCGTTCTTGCAAGAGGAACGGGTCCATGCCTGTCACCGTGACCATGCGGGGCGATGTCGCCACAGCCGCTCCCGCTGATGCCTTCGTGGTGGACGACAGCCTCGGCTACGCCGTCAACATGTTGGGGCGCCATTTTGCGCGGATTCTGGCCGAGCGCCTGGGCGGCGTCGGCATTGCCATGGGCTATTGGCCGATCCTCCTGGCCCTGTGGGCCGAGGACGGACTGACCCAGAAGGACATCGCCGCCCGCACCCCCATTGATGAGACCACCATAGCCCGCACCCTCGACCGCATGGAGCGGGACGGGTTGGTGGAGCGCCGCCGCAACGCCACCGACCGCCGCGCCATCAACGTTCACCTGACCGAAACCGGGCAGGGGCTGCGCGAGGCCGGCATCGCACAAGCGATGGCCGTCAACGCCACCGCCGCCCAAGGACTCACCGCCGACGAGGTGGCAACCTTCCTGGCGCTGCTGCGCCGGATGGCGGCAAACCTGACCACTTAGCCCATCCCTTTTTCCAACCCGAATCACCGTCGCCGGAGTCCGGCCACGCTCCCCCTTTGCCCGAATCTTGGAGGCTCTCCATGCGTGCCATGTTGCGTCTGCTGCACCTGATCGGCCTCGCTGCCTTTCTCGGCAGCATCCTCGTCCACATCCTCCTGGGCGAGGTGGTCGATCCCGCCCACGACCTCGCCGGCTACGCCTTGGCCATGAAGATCAAATACCTCGCCACCCTGATCCTGACCCTGCCGGGGCTGGCGTTGATGATCCTGACCGGCACCGTGATGGCGTGGCGCCAGCGGCTCACCCTCCTGACCGCGAAGTGGCTCGGCGCCAAACTGGTGCTGGTGATCCTGATCGCCCTCAACGGCGCGGCGGTGCTGACGCCGCTGGGAGCCGAAACGGCGCGCCTTGCGGCCGAGGGGGTATTGTCCGGGGCTCTGCCCGCCACCTTCACCGAAGTGAAGCAAAAGGAGGACATCGCTGGCGCCCTCAACCTGCTGATGATCGTGGCGGTGTCCACACTGGCTCTGGTCCGTCCTGGAACGCGCATTGCGGTGGGGAGAGCGTAAGCCATGGCCTACGACCTCCTTATCCTTGCCCACGTCATCGGTTTCATCCTTATCGCCGCCGGCCTGCTGGGGGTGTTCCTCGCCGACCTGCGCGCCCGGCAGGTCCGCCACCTGACGGCCTTCGCCGAAGCGGTGCGGACCATCGCCGTCGCCTATGATGGCTTGGTGGTGCCGGGCGCCCTCCTGGTCCTGGCCAGCGGCGGCGTGATGATCGGTCAAGCCGGGTACGATGTGCTCGCCACGCCGTGGTTGCTGGGCATGGTGACCCTCTTCGCCTTTGAGTTCATCGAGGGCAACACGGTAACCCGCCTCTATTTCCTGAAGTTGCGCCGGCTGACCCGCGAGGCCCAGGCCAGCGGCGGCCCGACGCCCGATCTGATTGCTGCGCGCGGCACCGGGTTTGCCACCTTCACCCATTTCCTCGATTTGCCGCTGTTCCTGGTAATCGTGTCGCTGGGCAAGCTGCGGCCGACCACCTGGGAGCCGTTCCTCATCGGCACCGCCGCCGCTCTGGCGGTGAGCGCCGCCTTGACCATCCTTCTGCCGCGCCTCTCTCCCTGGCCGGAGCTGGAATCCGCGCGAAAGGGTGAGATGTGAAAATTCGCGGGCATCGGCACCATCACTCGTGCTAAGCACACGCCCCTTCACAGGGGCGCGTTCCCGTGTATATTTCCGCAAAGTCTAGTAGGGGAGACGGCTGATGGCCCGCGATCTTGTCATCCGCGAAGCCTTGACCTTCGACGATGTCCTTCTGGTTCCCGCCGAATCGGCCGTCCTGCCTGCGGATGTCGACACACGCACCCGGCTGACCCGCTCCATCGAGTTGGGCATCCCGCTCATCTCGTCGGCCATGGACACGGTGACGGAGAGCGCGCTGGCCATCGCCATGGCCCAAGCCGGCGGCATCGGCGTCATCCACCGCAACCTCGACATCGAGCGTCAGGCCGAGGAAGTCCGCCGGGTTAAGCGCTTCGAATCCGGCATGGTGGTCAACCCCATCACCATCACCCCGGACGCCACGCTGGCCGACGCGCTGGGCATCATGGCCGCCTACAA
>DASPMK010000490.1:0-6862 GCA_035627075.1 Azospirillaceae bacterium | reverse complement strand
AAACCGCCTGAAACGAATCATTAACGGCTCGACGGCTTAAAAAAAGAATTTTTCCCCGGAAAATGCCTCCAGGCGAATCGCGATGCTCTGCTGCGCATTCGCAGCAAAAGGTCATCATAGCCCCGGCGGACGGCCGCAAGGGTAACGAAGCCGCAGGCGCTCGGCGCGGTGGTTTCTCAGGTGGCCTCGAACATGGGCCACCCGGGCGGTTGGCGGGCGCGCAACCTTACGCGGATCGGCAGGACGCGCAACTTGGCGGCAATGGTCCCATTGAGGTATGGAAGGGGCCATCAGACGGAGGCCCCTATTCATGACCGCCCTACCTACCATGACGGATTGTCCTTGCGGCTCCGGCCGTGCTCTTGATGCCTGCTGCGGCCCTTACCTGGACGGCGCCGTCCAGGCCCCGACGGCGGAAGCGCTGATGCGCTCGCGCTATTCCGCCTTCTCTGTCGGCAAAATCGACTACTTGAAGGAAACCCTGCTGCCGGAAACCCAGGATGACTTCAACCGGGACGAGGTTGCCGAGTGGGCAGCCTCCAGCCAGTGGAAAGGCCTGGAGGTGCGCTCGGTCGAGGGCGGCGGCGAAGGCGATGACGAGGGCAAGGTGGAGTTCATCGCCCGCTTCAAGATGGCGGGCAAGGACTACACTCACCACGAGGTTGGCCGTTTCGGCAAGCGCGACGGGCGCTGGTACTACGTGGACGGCGAAATCGGCGCCCGCCCCCAGGCGCCGCGCACCGTCACCAAGATCGGCCGCAACGACCCCTGCACCTGCGGCAGCGGCAAGAAGTACAAGAAATGCTGCGGCGCAGCGGCGGCGTGATGCCGCTGTGCGGCCAGGAGAGGCGGCGCCTCTTCTGGACCTCTTCGGCAGGGGCTCCCAGCCCCTGCACCCTGATTCTTGTGTTGATGCTGGCGGGGTGCTCTGGTGAGCCATCGGAATCCGCCATGCGGCAGGCGGTGGAGGTGGCGACGGCGCGCCATGTGGCCGGCTTCAAGACGTTCGACAGCTTCCGCAAACAGGGCTGTGTCGACACGCGGGATCAGCCGGGCTGGTTCGATTGCTATTATAACGCCAGCTTCGCGCCCGCCCAGGGCATGGCGAAGGTGACGGTGAACGCCAAGGGCCGCTTCAAGAAAGCGGACGCCGGTTATCTGTTCCAGGACCTGGGCGCCATGCCCGACACGCGGGTGCTCAAGTAGGGGGGAGTGTCTATAGGGTAGGCAAGGTGGAGATGGCGTTGTGCCGCGCCAGCAAGAGCTCTCCCACCCGTTCATGTCCTGGAGCCCGCCGGTATCGGTTGCGGCACGGCCGAGGAGTTTGCCGGCGGCGCGACGTCGAGCAGCTTCGGCGTCCTCGCCAGCCTGATTTAATACCAAGTTCAGAAAGTTTTCCCTTTTGAACTTGGTATAGGGCCGCGACCGCGCCCCCGTGGGCGCGAAGCCAAGCGGCCGGATAGCCACGCCCGGCGTTTGAGGGGTGAGAAAGTTCTGACCGCCGGTCAGAACTTTCTGAAACTGGTATGAGTACTACAGCCGGCCCCGACCGGATGAGATGCCCCCCGATCTGCCCTGTTGATCGTGGAGCAGACGGGAGGGGCCGGGGATGACAACGGTGATCAAGGCGTTGGCCTGGGCGGGGGCGCTGGAGGCGCTGACGGAGCGGATCGGCGGTCAGTTCTGGCGGGCCGAAGGCCGACACCGGGCGTTGGCCTACCGGCGCGGGCTGTGCTGGCGCCGCTGCAGCGTAAGCGGAGCGCGACAACACCGGAATCGGTGTGGATCGCGACAGTCCTCAACGATCCGGAATCTCATTTCAGTGGCTCCGAGAAGATTGAGACAGTTTTTTGTAGAGTGTCCCGTGTTCCATGCGCCCCCTGGCCGGGCCACGCGCCGGCGCCAGTTGCGCGGCACTGAGGGTTGGATATCCAGCTCCTTGGCGATGTGCTCCAGCGACCGGCCGCTGCCCTCCAGCAGGGCGACCGCCTCCTGTTTGAACTCGTCCGTAAAGAAGCGTCGTGCCTTCCTCATCATTCCCCTCTCCGCTCCCAACCGGAGCTTGACAGAGGTGTCCATTGAATCGGGGGACGGCCAGGTTGTAGGACTAGCGGATATGGCGCTCGTCGGGCAGCACGATGCGCACCACGGTTCCCCGTCCGAGTTCGCTGTCCAGTTCAACATGCCCTTCGTGCATTTCGGCGTAGCGGCGCACCATGGCCAAGCCCAGGCCGATGCCTTCGTGGCGTCGCGCATGGGCGGCTTCGCCTTGAATGAAGGGCTCGAAAACGCGGTCGAGGGCTTCCGGCGGGATGCCGGGGCCGTTGTCCTCCACTGCCAGGACCACGCTGCCTCTCTCCGCGCCGACCGACACGGTGATCCGGCCACATGGGTTGTTGAACTTGATGGCGTTGTCGATCACGCTCAGGGTCATCTCGCGCAGCCGGCGTTCGTCGGCGCGGACGATCACCTCATCACCATCGGCGAGGGTCATGGCCACCTGCCGTGCCTCGGCCTTTGGGCCTAGCACCCGCAGGCATGTCCGGAGCAACCGGCGCAGCGACACGTCGCTTTCCATCAAGATCGCCGCGCCGGTGGCCCCCTTGGTGTAGTCGAGGATGTTATTGACCATGGCGAGCAGTGCTTTGCCGCCCTGTTCGATCAGGCTTACGTACTCGACGTAGTCGGCGTGGCCCAGAGGGCCGCGTGACTCGCCTGCCAGTTCCTCGGAAAAGCCGATGATCGAGTTGAGCGGGGTGCGCAACTCGTGGCTCATCACCGCCAGAAAATCCATTTTGGCGCGGTCGGCGCGTTGCGCGGCGGACAGCGCGCCGGACAACTCGCGGGTGCGCTCCTCGACGCGGGCTTCCAGGTCGTGGTTATGGGTGTGGAGCCGCCGGTAAAGGAGGCGGATCTCCAGCATGTTGCGCACGCGGCGCAACAGCTCCCACGAGACGATAGGCTTGGTCAGGAAGTCGCGCGCGCCCAGTTCGAGCGAGCGGCGCCGGGTTTCCTGATCGGTTTGGGCGGTCAGCACGACGATGGGCATGAAGTCCCGCTCGAACAGCGGCTTCAACCGCTCCATCACCTGGAAACCGTCCAGGTAAGGCATGCGGATGTCGAGCAGGATCAGCTCGAACCTATTATCTTCGCACAGGCCCTTGACCTTGCGGGGGTCCGTCTCGCTTTGAACGTTGGTGTAACCATCCTGGCGGAGGATTTCCGTCAACAGGATGACGTTCGACAGATTGTCGTCGATCACCAGGATCGGGGCGCCTTTGATTTCGCGCTCGATTTCGCTGTCCGACATGCGGCGCCCGTCGATATCCCTTGCTCTCGCCAATCGATTTCTAGTCTAAAGGGACCGCGAAGGAAAGCGGCATCCTCGTTCCAAAGACATAGACTCCGGGAGGGAAGGGCAGGTTATGCCTTTTTTTCCCAGCCGCCCCGTTCGGTCTGCTGCCAATAGGTCAGGGCGTGGCCGCCGGCCTTGTAAGCGCGCCAGCGCTCGCGGGCGACGGCCACCGCGCCGGGCTCGTTGCCGTCGAACATCTCGCAGACCAGTTCGAAGCTCTCCAGCCGCCCGCTCGTTGCCCCGTCGGTCAGTATCAGGACGGTGGCACCGTTGGGGGTCTCGTCGGCGGCGGTCAGCCAGACGGGCTGGTCTTCGGGATGGCCGTCGCGCTCGTTGCCGTGGGGCAGGAACGAATCGCTTGCCTGGGTCCACAAATGCTGGGTCAGGGTTTCCACCCGTTCCCCCGACCCGGCCATGACCACGGCCCGCCAGCCGCGCTCCAGAACCTTCTCCAGGAGTTGCGGCAGGGCCTGTTCCAGCGTCTTGCGCTGGAGGTGGTAGAAGCGGATTTCGGTCATGGGTCCGTGGCCTGAAGCGCCGGGGCGTTTCCCCGGCGCTCCGTTACCTATCACGCCTCGTGAAAATCGGCCACGAAGCGGTCGAGCAGCCGCACGGCGAACGCCGTGGCGCCCTTGGGCACGGTGGCGGTGTCCTTCTTCGACCAGGTGACGCCGGCGATGTCCAGATGCGCCCACGGCACGTTATTGACGAAACGCTGGATGAACTGCGCCCCGATGGTCGAGCCGGCGTTGCGCGAGGAGCCGACGTTCTTCATGTCGGCGATGTCGGAATTGATCTCCTTGTCGTAGGCATCGCCCAGCGGCAGGCGCCACAGGCTCTCGCCCACCTTGCGGCCGGCTTGGGTCAACTGCTCGGCCAACTCGTCGTTGTTGGCGAACAGCCCGGCGTGTTCCGAGCCCAGCGCCACCATCACGGCGCCGGTCAGGGTGGCAACGTCGACCATCAGCTTGGGTTTGCAGCTGTCCTGGGTATACCAGACGGCGTCGGCCAGCACGAGGCGCCCTTCGGCGTCGGTGTTGATGACCTCGATGGTCTGGCCCGACAGGGAGGTGACCACATCGCCCGGCCGCTGGGCGTTGCCCGACGGCATATTCTCGACCAGGCCGACGACGCCGATGGCATTGACCTTGGCCTTGCGCCCGGCCAGAGCCGCCATCAGGCCGATCACCGCGCCGGCACCGGCCATGTCCCACTTCATGTCCTCCATGCCGCCGGCCGGCTTGATGCAGATGCCGCCGGTGTCGAAGGTGACACCCTTGCCGACGAACGCCACCGGCCGCTTGTCCTCCGCATCGGGGTTGCCGTCGTGGCGCAGCACAACGAGGCGGGCCGGGACGTCGCTGCCCTGGGCCACGCCCAACAGCGCCCCGAAGCCCAGTTTCTTCATCTTCTTCTCGTCCAGCACCTCGACCTGAAGGCCGAGGTCCGCCAGCTTCCCGCAACGCTCGGCCAGGGTCACCGGGTTAAGGATGTTGGCCGGTTCGCTCACCAGATCGCGGGTCAGGAAGACGCCGTCGGCGACCTTTTCCAGCCGGCCGAACTGCTTCTTGGCTTGGGCCGCGTCGGCTGTCAGAAACTGGACCTTCTTCAGGGTCGGTTTCTGGTCCTTCTTCTCGGTGGTGCGGTACTTGTCGAAGCGGTAGGCACGCAGGCACGCGCCAAAAGCCATCTCGGCGGCCATCCGCGCCGGGCTCAAGCCGCCGTTCGGCAGGCCGTCCAGCAGCACCGAAACCTCGGTGGCGTTCTTTTCCAAAGCCGCCACCATCGTGCCGCCCACCGCTTGAAGCATCACGTCGGCCACTTGGTCGCCCTTGCCCAGGCCCACCAGCAGGATGCGATCGACCGTGCCGTCGAGGCCGGACGGCGCCAGGATCGACAGGGTTTCCTCCCTCTTGCCGGTGAAGCGGCCGGCTTCCATGGCACGGGAGAGCATGCCACCCGTCTGGCGGTCGAGATCCGCGCCGATCCCGCCGAGCGTGCGCTCGTGGAGGACGGGGACCACGATGGTGCCGGTCTTGGGCTGCGCCGGCTCGGAGAAGGAGAACTTCATCTTCGGGACCTCTTGTCGCCTCGGTGCCCGGCCTTGCGGTGATCGGTACGGGCCGTGCCGGGAGTTGTTTGTATGGCCAAGAGGCGATAAAGAGTTCCCAACGGCCCTGTCAAGCCGCAGGGCATGCGTTTTTCCCCCGGCACCGTCCCGCCGCCGGCAGCGGCGGGACCCTTGGGCCTCGAATGAACCGGTTGTCCCTCTACGTTTTGCGTCAACTCGCCGTGGCGACGGTGTTCGTCACATTGGCGCTCGCGGCGGCGCTTCTCCTGGCGCAGTCCATGCGGCTGATCGATCTGGTGATCGACGGCGGCGCGCCGTTCTGGATGTTCTTGTGGCTGATGCTGCTGACGCTGCCGACCTTTCTCGGCATCATCCTGCCCATCGGCCTCGTCGGCGCGGTGCTGTTCACCTATAACCGTCTGCTCGCCGACAGCGAGTTGGTGGTGATGCGGGCCGCCGGGCTGGGGCCATGGGCGCTGGCGCGGCCGGCGCTGGTGATGGCGGGGGGCGTCACCTTGATGGTGTTCACGCTCAACCTGCACATCACCCCGGCCGCCCATCGCGAGCTGGTGAAGCTGGAATACCTCGTGCGCAGCGAATATTCGAGCGTGCTGCTGCGCGAGGGCGCCTTCAACGACATCGACAACAATGTCACCGTCTACCTGCGCGAGCGCACGGCGGAAGGCGACCTCAAGGGCTTGCTGATCCACGACACCCGCATGAAGGACCGTCCGGTGACCATCATGGCCGACCGGGGGCTGATGGCGATGGGGCCGGTGGGGCCCAGGGTGCTGCTGTTCAACGGCATCCGCGATGAGGTGGGAGAAGAGCCGGGGCAGGTTTCACACCTGTTCTTCGACCGCTACACCATCGACATCAAGGTGTTGAAGTCGGACATCGCCACCCGCTGGTCGGAGCCGCGCGAGCGGCCGATCGGCCATTTGCTCAACGCCGGCGACGACCCGAAGGACCGGCTGCTCCTGCCCCGGTTCATGGCCGAGTTGCACATGCGCCTGTCCACGCCATTTTTCGGCTTCAGTTTCGCGCTTATCGGCCTTGCGGCGCTGCTGTCGGGCGAGTTCAACCGGCGCGGTCAGGCACGTCGCATCACCATGGCGGTGCTGATGGTGGTGGTGTTGGAGGGAGGCGGGCTGGGGCTGGCCAATGCCGCCTCGAAGAACGAGGCCCTGGTGCCGGTACTGTATTTCGTCGTGTCGGCGCCGGCAGTGGCGGGGGCCTGGGTGCTGCGGCGTCGGCCGCGCTCCGTGCCGCCATCCCGGCCCGCGGCCCCCCTGTCGGCGAGTTGAGGCCAGCCATGCGTCTGTCGGCGACACTCACCCGCTATGTCGGGCGTCAGTTCCTTCTCTGGTTCCTGATGCTGGTCGGCGTTCTTCTCGGGCTGATCTTGCTGCTCGACACGGTGGAACTGTTGCGCC
>DASPMK010000489.1:0-7990 GCA_035627075.1 Azospirillaceae bacterium | reverse complement strand
CAACGCCGGCCTCCTGGGGTCCAACCCCAAGGCGCTGACGCAGGCTACCGCCCCGGTTCCGCCGGACGAAGGCGAGAAACCGGCCGCCCCCCCGATCCAGACCGCCCCCGTCCCGGCGATACCCCATACCGGCCCGGCCGCCCCGGCGGGCAACCCCTTCGCCAGCCGGTCGACCTTCGCATTGCCGGCTCCGCCGCCAATTCCGGCACTGGCGCCATTACCGACCCAGACCACCACCGTTCCCGCCACCACTGTGGCGGTGGCGGTGGCGCCGGCGCCGCTCGCCGACCCGGCATCCACCCCGGTTCCCGTTCCCATGGCGGCGCCCGCCGCACCACCTCCGCCCCCGGTTCCCGCTCCCGCCGATCTCCAGGCCCAATTGGCGCCGCAGTCGTCCGGCCGGAACAAACCGGCCCTGGTCCAATCGCCCGCCAAGGCGGAGGAACAGTCATCCGTCAGCCCGCTCCCGGCGGAGCCGGTCAAGACCGCCGCCAAGGCACCCGACCGCCCGGTTGCCAAGACCGACGGCCGACCTGCCGGCGGGGCGAACGCCAGCCCGGCGCGTGGCGGCTACACCATCCAGGTCGGCACCTTCCGCGACGCCGCCAACGCCGAGGGATTGGCCAAGTCGCTGGCCGCCAGGGGCTTCGGGGCGGATGCCGTCGATTGGACCGATTCCCATGGCAACACCTGGAAAGTGGTGCGCGTGGGCTCGTTCCGCTCGCTCGAACAAGCTGCTCGCCAACTTCCCGCGCTCAAGAAGGCGATGGGGCTTCCAGGCGTGGTACTGCGTTTGCGGTAGCACCCGCCGACGCGCGCCATCAGCTTGATTGCGGGCGAAAGCCTAGGCTAGACTTAGGTTTCTGGCAAAAGCCCGAGCCGATAAAAAACAATAAACCGCCGACCCGACGGTATGGTCGGCGGCCAGGAGGAAACGCCCGCGATGGCACAGACCATTCTCGTGGCCGACGACGAACCCAGTATCGTGCTGTCTTTGCAAGTCCTGTTGCAGAAGGCCGGATACGTCGTCCGGATCGCCCGCAACGGCGAAGAGGCTCTGGATGCCGTGGGCGAGGCGGTGCCCGATCTGATCCTTCTGGATGCCATGATGCCCAAGCGGGATGGTTTCGACGTCTGCCAGCAACTTCGGACCCGTCCGGCCACCCGTGACCTGCCGATCATCATGCTGACGGCCAAAAGCCGAGACGTGGAACGCCAGAAAGGCATGGCGCTGGGGGCGACCGACTACATCACCAAGCCGTTTTCCACCCGCGATCTGGTCGCCACCGTGCGCCGCCACCTGGAGGCCGCCGCCGGACCGACCGAGGCCGCCCCCCTGCCCAAAACCGCGGAAGCCCGATGACCGGCGCGGCGGCCGAAACCGAAACCGCCGCGCGCGGTGTCCTGCCCACGCCCAACCGCACCCCACGCCGCCTGTTGCCGCTGGCGTTCGCCGGTCTGGGGGCGGCGGGCATCGCGGCGCCGCTGGCCGCCCGCTTCGTTCTGGACTTCCAGGATATGGCCGACCCGCTGACCACCGTGGCGGCCATTGGCGCGTTTGGCGCCGGGGCGGCGGTGGGGGGGGTATGGCTGGCCGTCCAGAGGCTGATGGTGCGCCCCGGCCAAACCCTGGCGCGCGAGGCGCGGGTGATCGCTCACGGCGGCGCCGGCGCCCATGTGCCGGTCGGCCGCTACGCCGAGCTTAGCCCCATTCCCCAGGCCATGAACGAGCTGGTGGAGAAACTGGCCGACGCGCGGCGCGACATCGACCGCGCCGTCGCCGTCTCCACCGCCACCATCCATGCGGAAAAGACCCGGCTCGCCGCCATCCTCAACGATCTGCACGAAGGCGTGCTGGTCTGCAACCTGAAGCATCAGGTCCTGCTCTATAACCAGACCGCGCTGAACCTCTTGCACCTGACGGGCGATCTGGGCCTGGGCCGCTCGCTGCTGACGGTGGTGCAGGAGGAGCAAATCCTGCACACGCTGGAGCGCCTGCGCCTGCGTGTGCGCGAAGGGCGGCACCGGACCCACGCCCACGGCACCACCGCCCAGTTCGTCGGCGGCACCACCGATGGCCGGGCGCTACTGGAAGGCCGCATGGGCCTCATCATGCAGGACGAGGAGATCACCGGCTACGTCGTCACCTTCACCGACGTGACCAGCGAACTGGAGGTTCTGGGCAAGCGCGACGCGCTGCTGCGCGAGGCGTCGGAGGGCTTTCGCGGTCCTATCGCCAACCTGAGCGCCATGCTGGAAACCCTGTCCGACTTCCCCGAGCTGGAAAAGCACGAACGCGAGGCGTTCGAGACGGCGATGGTGGGCGAGTGCGCCGTGCTGACGGCGCGGCTGGAGCATCTGACCAGCGAATACCGCGGCATCATCACCGGCCACTGGCCGATGAACGACATCCATTCCCACAACCTGATCAACCTGGTGATCAACGGCATCCCGGCCGACGCGCCCTATAGCGTGATGCTGACCGGCCTGCCGCAGTGGTTGCATGCGGACAGCTACAGCCTTGTGGAGATGCTGGAGTTCATCCTGCGCAAGCTCCATGAAACCACGGGCGTCGACAGCTTCGACCTGTCCACCGAGGCGGAAGGCCCGTGGGTGTACCTCGATATCGCCTGGACCGGCACCCCGGTGCCCAGCGGCACGCTCGACGGCTGGCTGTCCGAACGGCTGCCGGCCACCGCGCTTGGCGGCATGACCGTGGGCGACGTGTTGCAGCATCACCGCTCCGACATGTGGAGCGAGACGTGGCGCGACAGTTGCGCCCGGCTGCGGGTGCCGCTGCCGCCGGCCCAGACGCCGCCGTCCGCCCACGCCCGGCCGCCCGCCACCGCAATGCCGCGGCCCGAGTTCTTCGACTTCGACCTGCTACACCAGCCGCTCGATACCTCGGAACTGGGCCGCACACGGCTGGACCGCCTGACCTACGTGGTGTTCGACACCGAAACCACCGGCCTTGCCCCTTCCCAAGGGGACGAGATCATCCAGATCGCCGGTGTACGCGTGGTCAACGGCCGTATTCTGACGGGTGAAACCTTCTCGTCGCTGATCAACCCACGCCGCAAAATCCCGCCGGAGTCGGTGCCGTTCCATGGCATCACCAACGAAATGGTCCAAGACAAGCCGGGTATCGAAACCGTACTGCCGCAGTTCAAGGCCTTCGTCTCGGGCGCGGTGCTGGTGGCCCACAACGCCGCCTTCGACCTCAAGTTCCTGAAGATGAAGGAACGGGTGACGGGCGTACGCTTCGACAACCCGGTGCTCGACACCATGCTGCTCTCACGCATGCTCACGGGCGAGGGGGGCGACCACACGCTGGACAGCATCGCCCTGCGGCTGGGCATCCAGGTGGTGGACCGCCATACGGCGCTGGGCGACAGCCTCGTCACGGCGGCGGTGTTCCTGCGCATGATCGAGATGCTGAAGGAGCGCGGCATCACCACGCTCGATGACGCCATCCGCAGCGCCAACATCCTGGTCGAGCTGCACCAGCGGGAGCGCGCCTTCTGATGACGGACGGAGCGGACAGCCCCTCGCCTGCGCCGCCACGGCGCGACCGGCTGGTGGCACTGTTCCTGGCCGGTCTGATCGCCTTCAATCCGCCCTTCCTCAATCTGTTCGGCGCCGGTGACGTGACCGTGTTCGGCTGGCCGCTGCTGTACGTGTACGTCTTCACCGCCTGGGCGGCGCTGATCGCGCTTCTGGCGCTCAGCGTCGAGCGCCACCGGAACGGCAAGGCCCCGCCGACGCGGAGGGAGTGATGGACCATCGGTGCGCCGCGCCAGTCTTCGGCCTTGCTCTGCTGGCGGCCTGTTCGGCCGAAACGGCGTTCCGCACCGCCCCCGCCCCCGGCCATGTCGAGGATGCTCCCCGGCGGGTCGCCGCCATCGACTGGTCGCGCGCCGTACCCGTTACCGTACGCCTGTCCGAGTACACCTTCGAACCTGCCTTCCTGGTCTTCAAGCAGGGTCAGCCCTACCGGCTTCACCTGGACAACACCGGCAAGCGGGCGCACACCTTCACATCGGACGGCTTTTTCAAGGCCATCGCCGCCCGCAGGCTGACGACCCCCGATGGGGTTGTCGAACAGCCCTACCTTCAGGTGATCGAGGTGCCGCCGGGCGAGGCGGCCGAAGTGGATTTCGTGGCGGTCCGGCCGGGCATCTTCCCCCTGGACTGCGATGAACCCCTGCACGGGGTGTTCGGCATGACCGGGAAAATCCGGGTGGAATAGCGGAGAATCAGGCTGGCGGCTTGCATCGGAGCGCCCCAGGACTTCCTCCTGACCGGCTTCGAGCCTGCCGGCACGCCCGATCGAATCGGCCTGCCCAACCCCAAGGTCCGGCAACGACACCGGCGGATATGGCGGGCTCCACGTCCTCTGCCGGAAAGATTCTTCCGCATGCCGGGAAGGTCGCCTCCTGTCAGCGGCCGTGCTCCCCCTCCCCTCGCGGCCTCGCCCGTCCTATACTGTGACAAAACCTGGAACGCCGCATCCAAGGGAGGGAGACCGCCGATGGCGCAGTCGCTGGTCGTGGCATCCTCGTTCGCCTACCTGTTCGGGCTGTTCGCCATCGCCTGGTGGGCCGACCGGCGCGCCGACGGCGGGCGCAGCGTGCTGGCGTCCAGCCCCACCCTCTATGCCTTGTCGCTGGCCGTCTACTGCACCACCTGGACCTTTTACGGCTCGGTCGGGCGGGCTTCGTCGCTGGGCGTGGGTTTCCTGCCGATCTATCTCGGGCCAACGCTGACGCTGGTCCTGGGCTTCCATGTGCTGCGCAAGATCCTGCGCATCGCCAAGACCCAGCGCATCACCTCCATCGCCGACTTCATCGCGTCACGTTACGGCAAGAGCCAGGGGCTGGGCGGGCTGGTGGCGCTGGTGGCGGTAATCGGCATCACGCCGTACATCGCCTTGCAATTGAAGGCGGTGGCGGTGAGCTTCGAGGTGCTGGGGGGTGATCTCGGTCAGCCGGTGGTGCTGGACACCGCGTTCTACGTGGCGCTGATCATGGCGGCCTTCGCCATCATCTTCGGCACCCGCCACATCGACGCCGCCGAGCACCACGAGGGCATGGTCGTGGCGGTAGCCTTCGAGTCCCTGGTCAAGCTGGTGTCGTTCCTGGCGGTTGGCGCCTTCGTGCTGTGGGGTCTGTACGACGGGGCGGCCGACCTGTTCGCCCGCACCGCCCGCGTCCCCGAGGTCGCCCGCATCCTGACGTCCGAGCCGGCGCTGGGCGACAGTTCGTGGTTCGCCATCACCGTGCTGGCGGCTCTGGCCATCCTCTGCCTGCCCCGGCAGTTCCAGATGATGGTGATCGAGAACGTGGATGAGCGCCATCTGGGCCGCGCGCTGTGGCTGTTTCCGCTTTACATGCTGCTGATCAATGTCTTCGTGCTGCCGGTGGCCGCCGCCGGGCTAGCCGAATTCCCCGGCCGCGCGGTGGACCCCGATATGTTCGTGCTGGCCTTGCCGCTGCATCACGGCCACGACCTGCTGGCCCTGTTCGTCTTCCTGGGCGGGCTGTCGGCGGCGGCGGGAATGATCGTGGTGGAGACGGTGGCCCTGTCCACCATGGTCAGCAACGATCTGGTGATGCCGCTGCTGTTGCGTCTGGAGCCCGCCTCCATCCGCGAGCGCGCCGACCTGAGCCCGCTGCTGCTCGCCATCCGCCGGGTCGCCATCGTGGCGATCCTGCTGTTGGGCTACGCCTACTACCGCTTCGCCGGCTCGGCTTACGCGCTGGTGGCCATCGGCCTGATCTCCTTCGCGGCGGTGGCGCAGTTCGCGCCCGCCGTGATCGGCGGCATCTTCTGGACCGGCGCCACCCGGCGCGGCGCCATGGCCGGTCTTATAGGCGGCGTGGCGGCCTGGGCCTACACGCTGCTGCTGCCGTCGTTCGCGCGGTCGGGCTGGCTGCCGGGCTCGTTCATTCCGGAGGGGCCGTGGGGTATCGCGCTGCTGCGCCCCTACGCCCTGTTCGGCCTGGAGGGGCTGGAGCCGTTGACCCACTCCCTGTTCTGGAGCGGCCTCGTCAACATCGGCCTGTACACCGGCGTGTCGCTGTTCGACCGCGCCTCACTGTCGGAGCGGGTGCAGGCGCGGGCCTTCGTCGAGGTGTTCCAGCATTCGGGCGCGCTCGCCGCCGCCGGGCCGTGGCGCGGGCAGGCCACCGTGGGCGACCTGAAGCGGCTGGCCGCCCGCTTCCTCGGTCCCGACCGGGCCGGGCGCGCCTTCCACCACCACGCCGCCGACTTGGGGAAGCCGGCCGGCACCGACCTCGTCCACGCCACCGAGCGCCTGCTCGCCGGGGCCATCGGCGCCGCCTCGGCACGGGTGGCGCTGGCCTCGGCGGTGAAGGGAGGCGAGGTTTCGGTGGACGAACTGATGCGCATGCTCGACGAAACCTCCCATGTCATCGAGTATTCACGGCAGTTGGAAGTCAAGTCGGCGGAACTGGAGCGCGCCTCGGCGGCCTTGCGCGAGGCGAACGAACGCCTGCGCGAGTTGGATCGCCTGAAGGACGACTTCCTGTCCACCGTGACGCACGAATTACGTACGCCGCTCACCTCCGTGCGGGCGTTTACAGAAATCCTGCACGACAACCCCGACCTGGAACTGGAACGGCGCCAGGAGTTCCTCGGCATCATCATCAAGGAGGCCGAGCGGCTGACCCGCCTGATCAACCAGGTGCTCGACATGGCCAAGATCGAGTCGGGCCAGATCGACTGGGACATCGGCCCGGTGGATCTGGGCGCCATCCTGGATCAGGCCGCCGCCTCCGTCGCGCAACTCTTCCGGGACAAGAACGCCGCCTTCACCCTCGACGTTCCGGCCACCCTGCCGCTGGTGCGCGGCGACCACGACCGATTGACGCAGGTCGCGGTCAACCTGCTGTCCAACGCCGTGAAGTTCGTGCCGGCCGAGGGCGGCCGGGTGGACGTGACTGTCTCCCCGGTGCCGGAAGGCGTGCGCGTGGATGTGCGCGACAACGGCCCCGGCATTGCCCCTGAGAACCGCGAGGTGATCTTCGAACGGTTCCGGCAGGTTGGAAACACCATGACCGACAAACCGCAGGGCACCGGCCTGGGGCTGGCCATCAGCAAGCGCATCGTCGATCACTTGGGCGGGCGCATCTGGGTGGACCGCGCCGCCGCTCCGGGGACCGTTTTCAGCTTCGTCATCCCTTACCTGCCGGCCGAAACGAAGGCGGACACCCCGGCTTGACCCCGGCTTGACCCCCGGCTTGAGATGCCTGAATTACGCAAGCCGCCGCCGGCAAGGCTTCGCCGCTTCCCGACCCTGCCCCGATAAACGCCGATTGTCACCGGCAAACGGAAAATGGATTTTCTCTGTCCGTGAACACTGTCATTTTCCGGCAATACTGGGCCGTGCCCGCATCGCGGCGGCTGATGGCGGCGGCGTCTGGAGGAAGTGCATTGAATGCCCTGCGCGCCAAAGCTACTATCGAGTGCGACGGCGTTCCAGCCGTTCAATATGAGTTAACCGAGTTTTCAGAATCCAGGGCCGATAGTTGAATCCATAAAATGACATTTCCGTTTTGCGTTCCGGGTTTCCCTCCACCGGCACCCGCCACCGACCCGGACCAACCAGGAAAATAACATACTGGCACCAGATCATGCCGAACCGACGACTGACGACAGGGGAGAGACGGACGTGTCGTTGATCAAGTGGACCGAGGATGGCGGACACGTCACGCTGGGGCTGCCCGATGACCTTGATCTGCCGATGGCTTCCGCGCTGGTGGACAGCCTGCGCCACGCCTTCGCCGTGGCCGACAGCGTCATCGTCGAAGCGGCGGCCGTCGATCGCGTGTCGACCGCGTGTATCCAGGCGCTCATCGCCGCCACGCGGCTGGCTCAGCAAAGCCAGCAGAGATTCAGCATCATCGACCCTTCCGAGACCCTGACCACCGCTTGCCAGGACCTGGGCCTGGACCCCTGGCTTAAGCAA
>DASPMK010000488.1:0-9012 GCA_035627075.1 Azospirillaceae bacterium | reverse complement strand
TCTGGGCGGCCTCGTCGCCTCGCTGGCTGGCCGCATGCCGGCGCGCGGCGAGGTATTCCGCCATCCCTCCGGCATGGAATTCGAGATCATGGACGCGGACTCCCGCCGCATCAAGCGCCTGCGCGTGCGCGACATCCCCGTCCGCGAGAGCGCCGAAGTCCATGGCTGACACCGAGGTAAGGGAGCCCCGCTCCCTTCCGGATGCGTCGGGCCGGCGGCCCTGGCCCCGATTCGCCAAGGCAGGGCTGCCCCTGGGCAAGGCCTTCGGCCTTGGGGCGCTCGCCGTCCTGGCGTTGCCGCCGGCCTACATCGTCCCGGTCCTGTTCGCCGCCTTCCCTGGCCTGCTGCTGCTGCTGGAGCGGGCCGAGCGCCCGCGCCGGGCCTTCGCCATCGGCTGGTGGTTCGGCTTCGGCTACTTCCTGATCGGGCTCTACTGGGTTTCCTTCGCGCTGTTCACCGATATCGCGAAATTCTGGTGGATGGTGCCGTTCGCGGTGACCGGGCTGCCGGCGCTGCTGGCCGTCTTCACCGGCCTGACCACCCTGGCCTTCCATCTGCTGTCCCGCCGCCTGTCGCTGGACCGGGGGCTGGCCCGCCCGATTCTGTTCGCCATGCTGTGGACGATGTTCGAACTGGCGCGCGGTTACGTCCTCACCGGCTTCCCGTGGAACCTGATCGGCTATGTCTGGGTGGGCGTGCCGCCGGTGTTGCAGGCGGCCTCGCTGGTCGGAGCCTACGGCCTCAGCCTCGTCACGGCGCTGGTGGCAGCGCTTCCGGTGACGCTGTTCGACCCGCACCTGCCACGCCGCCATGCAATTGCCGCAACCCTGACCGGCTTTTTCATCATCACCGCCACGGCGGTGTGGGGAACGGCCCGGCTGGCCGGTGCCGACGGCGCCACGGTGCCGGGCATCACCTTGCGGCTGGTGCAGCCGGCCATCGACCAGAAGTTGAAGTGGGACCCGCGCGAGCGGGAGGCCAACTTCCAGCGGCACCTCGATCTCTCGGCTACCCCCGGTGGCGCTCCGGTCACCCATGTGATCTGGGCGGAAACGGCGGTTCCGCCCCTCCCGACCTTCCTGGAAGCCGACATCGGCCGGCGTCTGGCCATCGCCGCCGTCACGCCACCCGACGGCCTGACCATCACCGGCACGCCACGCGCCACCCGCGGCACGGACGGAATAGTGCGCTACTGGAACAGCCTCGTTGCCGTTGACGGATCAGGAAACATCACCGGAGCGTACGACAAGTTTCATTTGGTTCCATTCGGCGAATACATGCCCCTTCGCGGGTGGTTGCCGATCGATCCGATCGCCGCCGGCTCGGTCGATTTCTCGGCCGGTCCCGGCCCCGCCACCCTGCGCTTGCCCGGACTGCCGCCGGTCAGCCCGCTGATCTGCTACGAGGGCATTTTTCCCGGCAATGTCACCGGCGCGGGTGAGCGGCCGCAATGGCTGCTCAGCCTGACGAATGACGCGTGGTACGGTTCCACCGCCGGGCCGCATCAGCATTTCGCCATCACACGGATGCGGGCGGTCGAGGAAGGTCTACCACTGGTGCGTGTGGCAAACACGGGCATATCCGGGGTGGTGGACCCCTATGGACGGGTCACGGCTTTTCTCCCTCTGGGTGAGCGCGGCACGGTCGACTCTCTGCTCCCGGCAGCCCTCGATCAGCCCACGCCCTACGGTCGCTGGGGCGCCTCGATGGTAGTGGTAATGCTGATGAGTTGTTCACTCATCGTCATCCTCGCTCGACAAACGCGCTGAGCGGTCTATTTAATCGGTCATACGGGTGCATGTGGTACTGGTCCGCCCTACCCTTGACTGCATACGTATGTATGCCTTAATTAGGCTTGCAACTTTTTCTAGGGGTTTGTGCATGCAAGCAACAGCTCGGGGCCGTCGTGGCGCAGGCGGACGGCCGAAGACCGGAAAGCCAAACCCGATCGACGTCCACGTTGGCTCTCGCGTCAGGCTCCGCCGGACCCTTCTCGGGATGAGCCAGGAAAAGCTTGGCGAAGCGATCGGTCTGACCTTCCAACAGGTCCAGAAGTACGAGCGGGGCGCCAATCGCATCGGAGCCTCCCGTCTGTTCGACCTCAGCCGGGTGCTGGACGTTCCGGTGTCCTTTTTCTTCGACGACATGCCCCAGGACGCCAGCGGCCAAACCCCGGCGATCGAACACCGGGGCTTTGCCGAGGAAAAGTCCTCCTTCGAGCCGGACCCGATGGCCAAGCGGGAGACGCTGGAATTGGTGCGGGCTTACTATCGCATCGGTGACCCGGCCGTACGCAAGCGGCTGTTCGAATTGACCAAGGCTGTGGCCAACGCGGCCAGCGTGGAAGGTGGTGAGCAGGCAGTTGCCGGCCAAGCCCTCGGCCAGCCAGCCCAGCAGCCGCAGCAGCAGACCTGATCGCTCAACAAAGCCGACGGATTATTCCGTGGCAGGACCGCGGCCGGCTTGTTCCGGTCGCGGTCTTGCTGTTTCAGGCGCCACAGACTACCGTTTGCCACTTGACCCCAAGAAGGAAGGTTGTCAGATATGAAGCCTTAATGCCGTGAATTCCCGTCGGCGTTGAAGGCATACCCATCGGCTCGAACGTTTGAGGCATCCTGTGGCCAAGCTGAAAAACTACGTCTTTACGAGCGAATCGGTTTCCGAGGGCCACCCGGACAAGGTTTGCGACCGCATCTCCGACGCGATTGTCGATCTTTACCTGGGCCACGATCCCTACGCCCGCGTTGCCGTGGAAACCTTATGCACAACCAACCAGATTGTGCTTGCTGGCGAAGTGCGGGGCCCGGAGTCGATCAGCCTGGATCATCTGGTTTCGGTGACCCGGCACGCCATCAAGGACATCGGCTACGAACAGGACGGCTTCCACTGGGAAAAAGCCGATGTGAAGTGCCTCGTCCACTCCCAGTCCGCTGATATTGCCGTGGGCGTCGATGCCGCCGGCGAAAAGGATGAGGGTGCCGGCGACCAGGGCATCATGTTCGGGTATGCCTGCCGCGAGACTCCGGCTCTGATGCCGGCACCGATCTATTACTCCCACGCCATTTTGAAGTCGCTGGCGGAGGCCCGCCACTCCGGCGCCGCGCCGGAACTCGGGCCCGACGCCAAGAGCCAGGTTACGCTCTCTTACGAGAACGGCGCCCCGGTGCGCGCCACCTCCATCGTGGTGTCCACCCAGCATTGCGAGGGCCTGAGCCAGGCCGACGTGCGCGAGATCGTGCGCCCGCATGTGCTCAACGTGCTGCCCGACGGCTGGATGTGCGACGAGAAGGAATTCTACGTCAATCCGACCGGCCGTTTCGTGATCGGCGGTCCGGACGGCGATGCCGGCCTCACCGGCCGCAAGATCATTGTTGATACCTACGGCGGCGCGGCACCGCACGGCGGTGGCGCCTTCTCCGGCAAGGACCCGACCAAGGTCGACCGTTCGGCGGCCTACGCCGCCCGCTACCTCGCCAAGAATGTGGTGGCGGCGGAACTGGCGGAGCGCTGCACCATCCAGGTATCCTACGCCATCGGCGTGTCCAAGCCGCTGTCGGTGTACATCAACACCCACGGCACCGGCCAAGTGGACGAAGAGAAGCTGGCCAAGGTGTTGCAGCAGCTGATGGACCTCTCCCCGCGCGGCATTCGCGAACACCTCAAGCTGAACCGTCCGATTTACGCCCGCACCGCGGCTTATGGCCACTTCGGCCGTGATCCCGAGGCCGATGGCGGCTTCTCGTGGGAGAAGACCGACCTCCTCGGCGATCTGCGCAACGCGTTCTGCTGAGTGACGGACCAACGATGATCGAGCATCCGGCCGAGCGCCGGCCGCAGCTTTACGGCCGGCGTCTTGGCCGACCGTTGCGTCGGCGCAAGAGCGAGTTGGTCGAAACCCTGCTGCCCCGGCTCCGGCTCACCCTGCCGGAACCGGGCGGCCGGCTTACCCCCGCCTCCCTGTTTCCTGCCATGCCGACACCCCCCCGTGCCGTGTGGCTGGAGGTCGGCTTCGGCGGCGGCGAGCATCTGGCCGATCAGGCCCAAGCCCATCCCGACATCGGCTTCATCGGCTGCGAGCCGTTCGTCAACGGCGTCGCCGGCCTGCTGAAGCACGTCGATGACCGCGGCCTGATGAATGTCCGCATCCAGCCGGATGACGCGCGCCCTCTCATCGATGCCCTGCCCGACGCCTCGATCGGGCGCTGCTTCGTGCTGTTCGCCGATCCCTGGCCCAAGAAGCGCCACGCCTTGCGGCGGTTCATCGGCCCGGAAAACCTGCCCCGGCTGTCCCGCATCCTGGAAGACGGGGCGGAACTGCGTCTGGCGTCCGATGACATGGGGCTGGTGCGCTGGATGCTGGAGCACACCTGGCGCCATCCCGATTTCGAATGGCTGGCCCGCGCCCCTTCGGACTGGCGCCAGCGCCCTGCCGACTGCCCCCCCACCCGCTACGAGCAAAAGGCCATCGAAGCTGGCCGCAAGCCGGTGTTTCTGCGCTTCCAGCGGCGGGCGCGGGTAGGAAACTAGGCGACCGCACCCCTTTTCCGCCCTCAAAACCCTTGCGATCCGCCCGGTTTCGATTATATTCCCCCTGTGATCCCATACGACACGGTGGCTGCCCCCAGTCGCCGCGTTGCTTTACGGGTGGGCCACTGGCCCACTTTTTTTATTATCAGACGGCAGGTCCCCGCCCCGGTTGGAGCGGGTTGAGTGGAAGAAGGCATGGAAGGTACCGCTCGCATCGAGCAGATCATCACCCCCCCGATCGAAGCCATGGGCTACGAGATCGTCAGGGTCCAGGTTTCAGGCGGCCAGCGGCCGATCCTGCAGGTGATGGCCGAGCGCGCCGACGGCGCGCCCATGACCGTTGAGGACTGCGCCGACGTTTCCCGCGCGCTTTCGGCCCTTCTCGACGTCGAGGACCCGATCCCCAGCGCCTACACGTTGGAGGTCTCCTCTCCCGGCATTGATCGCCCGCTGACCCGACTGAAGGATTTCGAACGCTGGGCCGGCTTCGAGGCGCGGGTGGAAACCCGCCTGCCCATCGACGGACGCAAGCGTTTTCGCGGTATTCTCAAAGGGGTGACCGACGACCGGATCCAGATGGATCTGCCCGAAGGGCCGGCGGCCATTCCCTTCGACGCCCTGCAACGGGCCAAGCTGGTGCTGACCGATGCGCTGATCAAGGCCGCCGCCGAGAACGGCTGACGGACTTGCATGGCGCCCTCGGAACGGCATCGAAACGACACATGAAACCGATCTACGGCAGGGACCGACTCTGATGGAACTGCTACAAGTGGCCGACGCGGTTGCCCGCGAAAAAAACATCGAGCGGGACCAGGTCCTGGAGGCGATGGAACAGGCCATCCAGAAGGCCGGTCGCTCGAAGTACGGGCACGAGCACGACATCCGTGCCACCATCGACCGCAAGACCGGCGACATCCATCTGCGGCGCTACCTCGAGGTGGTCGAGGAGGTCGAGAACGAGGCGACCCAGATCGAACTGGCCCAGGCTCAGCGCAAGAAGCCCGCGATCAAGCTCGGTGAGTTCCTGATCGATGAGCTTCCGCCCATCGATTTCGGCCGCATCGCCGCCCAGACCGCCAAGCAGGTCATTGTCCAGAAGGTCCGCGACGCCGAGCGCGAGCGCCAGTTCAACGAGTACAAGGACCGCATCGGCGAGATCGTCAACGGCCTCGTCAAGCGCGTCGAGTACGGCAACGTCACTGTCGACCTGGGCCGCGCCGAGGCGATCTTGCGGCGGGACGAGTGCCTGCCGCGCGAGCATTTCAAGACCGGCGACCGCGTGCGCGCCTACATCTACGACGTCCGCAAGGAGACGCGCGGGCCGCAGATTTTCCTGTCGCGCACCCATCCGATGTTCATGGCCAAGCTGTTCGGCCAGGAAGTCCCGGAGATCTACGACGGCATCATCGAGATCAAGGCGGTGGCCCGTGACCCGGGCTCGCGGGCCAAGATCGCGGTGACCAGTCACGACAGCTCCATCGATCCGGTGGGCGCCTGCGTCGGTATGCGCGGCAGCCGCGTCCAGGCGGTGGTGGGCGAGCTTCAGGGCGAAAAGATCGATATCATTCCCTGGCAACAGGACAGCGCCACCTTCGTGGTGAACGCGCTGGCCCCGGCCGAGGTGGCCAAGGTGGTGCTGGACGAGGAGAACCACCGCATCGAGGTGGTGGTACCCGACGACCAGCTCAGTCTTGCCATCGGCCGTCGTGGCCAGAACGTGCGGCTGGCCTCCATGCTCACGGGTTGGGATATCGATATCCTGACCGAAGCCGAGGAGTCCGAGCGCCGGACGGAGGAATTCCGCAGCCGCTCGCAGCTTTTCATCGAGGCTCTGGACGTGGACGATGTGATCGCCCATTTGCTGGTGGCCGAAGGTTTCACCTCGGTGGAAGAGATTGCCTTTACCGAAACCACCGATCTCTCCGAGATCGAAGGCTTCGACGAGGACGTGGCGGCCGAATTGCAGAACCGCGCCGCCGTCTGGCTGGCGGAGCAGAACGAGAAGATGACGGCCCGCTGCCATGAGTTGGGGGTCGCCGACGAGGTGGCCGAAATCTCCGGCCTGACCCCGGCCCAGTTGGTCAAGCTGGGCGAGAACGGCGTCAAGCTGCTCGACGATCTGGCCGACCTGTCGGGTGATGAGTTGCGCGACATCCTGGGCAAGGACGGTCCGTCGCTGGACGAGGCGAACGAGATCATCATGGCCGCCCGCGCCCACTGGTTCGAGGGCGAGGAAAACGGCGAAACCAAGACGCCGCCGGTGGCAACCCCGGCCGGCGCCGGCAAAGGGGCCTCGGTCTGAGGCCGTGAGCCCGGCCGGCGCAAGAGGTAAGGAGCACGATGGAAGGCATGGTGGCGGTGAACGAACGAGTCATGATGGAGCCTGAGCGGGCTGGTGGGCCGGCGGTTTCCGACGAGGAGTCGGAATTCGTCGGCGGCCGCAAGAGCCCGTTGCGCCGCTGCATCGCGACCGCCGCCATCCAGGCCAAGGACGGCATGATCCGTTTCGTCGTCTCGCCCGAAGGCCAGGTGGTGCCCGATCTCGAAGGGAACCTTCCCGGCCGCGGCCTGTGGCTGACCGCCGACAAGGCGGTGGTGGCTCGCGCCGTGGCCAAGAATGCCTTTGCCAAGGCGGCGCGCCGCGCGGTGAAGGTGGACGTTGAATTGCCGCAACGGCTGGAAGCGATGTTGACCGGCCGTTGCCTTGATCTTCTGGGCTTGGCGCGCCGCGCCGGCCACGCGCTGGCCGGTTTTGAGAAGGTCCGTGAGTCCCTGGCCTCCGGTCGGATCGGGCGCAACGGGCCGGTGCCGGCGCTGCTGCTGGCTGCCTCGGATGGCGCCGAGGACGGCCGCTCGAAACTCAAGGCGCTGGCCCGCGACCTCCCGGTGGTGGAATTGTTTTCCGCCACGGAGATCGGGGCGGCGCTCGGACGCGACAACGCCGTTCACGCGGCAATGGGCCAGGGTGGCCTTGCCACTCGCTTTCTGGCGGAAAGCCGCCGGTTGGCGGGCCTGAAAGGTACTTCCCCGCCTGCACCCCCAAGCAAGGTTGATCCGGGCGGGGATGAGGGGACATCCATGGTCGGGCGGGCGCCGACCGATCAAACGGACTAACGACGAAACTAGTCGGATACAGATGACTGACAGCAACGACCAGGACCGCAAGAAAGTTCTGCACCTTTCCGGCAAGGGCAAGCTCGAGCTGAAGAAGACCGTCGACGCCGGTTCGGTGCGGCAGAGCTTTTCCCATGGCCGGTCGAAGACCGTGACCGTTGAGGTCAAGCGAAAGCGCACGGTGGAGAAAGGCGCCGTCCCCGGTATCGCGGACGGCGGTGCCGCCGCGCGTCGGGCCGCCGAGGGACTCCCCGTCAAGGGCGTGGTTTCAGGGCGCGGCGGACGCGGTACCGCACCGCGCCAGCTCACCAAGGAGGAGTTGGAAGCCCGCTTGCGGGCGCTGCGCAGCGCCCAGGCCGAGGATGAACGCCGCATCATCGATGTCGTCGACGACGACCTGCTGATCGACGACCTCCCCGAGCTGGAGCCGGTGGCCGACGACCTGGACAATCCCGAGACCCTCGACGCCGACACCCTGCGCCGTCGCGAGATGGAGGAGCTTCGCCGAATCCAGGAGGACGAGCGCCGTGTGGCCGAGGAGGCTGAGCGTCGCCGCCAGGAGGAGGAATCCCGCCGCAAGGAGGCCGATGAGGCCAAGAAGCGCGCCGAGGAGGACAAGAAGCAGGCGGAGGACGACCGCAAGAAGGTCGCCACCCGCGCTGGCGAATCGGCGGCCGCCAAGGCCGCCCAGATCGCCGGCCGTCCGGCTCCCGGCACCGCCCCGACGCCGGCGACCGCGGAAGACGACGACGATGGGCGTCGCGCCCGCAAGGGCGGTGGCGGTGGTCCCGGCCCCGGCAAGGCCGCGAAGCCTCCGGCCCCGGCTCCCGCCAAAACCAAGGGCGAAAAGCGCCGCGGTGGCGGCAAGATCTCCGTTACCCAGGCGCTCAGCGGCGACGAGGGCGAACGTACACGCAGCCTTGCGTCGGTGCGTCGCGCTCGCGAACGTGAAAGGCTGCGTCTGGCGGCGCTGCGCCAGGAGGCCCCCAAGGTGACGCGAGAAGTGATCCTGCCTGAAGCGATTACCGTGCAGGAGCTGGCGAACCGCATGGCCGAGCGAGGCGCCGACGTCATCAAATCACTGATGCGCATGGGTGTGATGGCGACCATCACCCAGACCATCGACGCCGACACCGCCGAGCTGGTGATCGCCGAATTCGGCCACCGCGTGAAGCGCGTGTCCGAAGCCGATGTCGAGATGGGCATGCGCGGCGAGGAGGACGTCCTGGAGGATCTGCATCCGCGGCCGCCGGTCGTCACCGTCATGGGCCACGTCGACCACGGCAAGACCTCGTTGCTCGACGCCCTGCGTTCGACCGACGTGGCGGGCCGCGAGGCCGGTGGTATCACCCAGCACATCGGCGCCTATCA
>DASPMK010000487.1:0-6917 GCA_035627075.1 Azospirillaceae bacterium | reverse complement strand
CTTCCAGCAGGAATTCCCAGTCGCCGGCAAACGGTCGGCGTCCAACCAGTGTCGTTCCCTTGACGCCGGCGGCTCCTCCGTGGGTGATCGTCAGAAGCCGTTCGCCGACCCGAAGCTCACCGGAGCGGCCCAAACGCACCGGCGGTGCATGGAAATCGCCACGCGCCCGAACCAATCCCAGCCCGGTGGCGTCGTCGTAGGCCACGAATTCAGCTGGGTGGTAGGCACCATCGGTGGCCTCCACCTCCACGCGCCCCGATTCTACGATGAGGGGACCAAGAGTGAGGATCAGGCCATCGGAATCGATCACGACACCGGTGCCGATCCGTTCGGTGCCGAGCAGTGCCGCGGTTTGGGCTAGGGGCGGCACGGTCGCTCGAACCCTGACGATCGCTTGCAACAGGCGGAAGGGAGCCGCCTCTGGTCGGGCGGCATCGGCGGAGCGAATCTCTTCGGCGCCGAAGAAGGCAACAAGAGCCGCCAGCATCCCCAGCCGAATAATCCAATGTCGCGTGCCCCGTTGCGGCACCACAGTTCGCACCTCCCACTGCCCTTGCCTTGGGGTAACCTTGCCTCGAATCGGTCACGGTTCCATTCCTCGGCCGGCGAGTCGGGATGGCGGGGCAGGGGTGCCCAGTTCGGGGGCAACCTTCCCCGTTGCGGGATGTTCCCTCAAGACACCTTCTCCAGTGTGAGACCAGTGTGGAGGACATCATGCCGATCGACACGGAAGCCGAGTTCGAACAGGCCATCCAGGAATTCCAGCGCCTGCGCGACGCGCCGGAGCAAAGCCCGGAAGGGCGGCGGCGAGCCGAATTGGACGCCGAGATCAAGGCCTATTACCAGTTACACGCCAGTGACCTGCGGCCGAGTCGCCCCGTAAGCCAGCCTTATAAATGATCGTAATAAGCGATCCTGCCGCCGTGCCGCCGTGCTGGCCTACCCCCATGGAATGGGGTAGGAGTGGGCAGGTTCCATTGAAGGAGAGGCGGCCCCCATGGCGATGCGGCGCTACGAAACCTGCTATCATTGCCGTTACTGGCTCGGTTTCGGCCCGCGGGAGCGCGGCCCCAAGGGGCAGTGCCGCCGGTTCCCGCCAGTCGTCACCTCCCGAGCGCCGGATGGCGATTTCCCCATCACGCAAACGACCGACTGGTGCGGTGAATGGCAACGCGACGTAGGTCATCGCGAGGGGACTCCGGACGAGGTCTTGTTGGAGTAACGACCGGCAATGCGCTCAATCACGCGGAATCGGCATCAAAATCAGGGGGCGGGTGGCCGTTGGCAAGGAAAGGCCTTCCTTGCCGGTGACTGACAGGCCCAGCCACAGGATTAATACCAAGCCCGCCGTCATCCCAGCGAGAATCACCGCCGCCACCCAGCGGTTCACCCATCCTCTCGGCACCGGGCGCCCGAACAGTTGCACGTCTCGCCCCTCCCTTTGAGACAAACGGCGAAGCAACTCGCCATCAGCCTTTTCGGAAAATTATAGGCCAGCCGGGTCTGGGGCGTGACTCGCCCAAAAGGCCAGGAAGCCTACGCCTTCGGGAGGCACTGCACGACGCCAGAAAGAAAAAAGGCTAGATCCTGATTGGGATCTAGCCTTTTCGAATTGGCTCCCGGTGCTGGACTCGAACCAGCGACACGCGGATTAACAGTCCGCTGCTCTACCAACTGAGCTAACCGGGATCAGTGCGCCGCGATAAATGACGCCAAACCAACCCCGTCATCACGACGGTGCGGGTGTATATCAAACCACGTCGCCGGATGCCAAGCCATTTTCACAGCACGCCCGGCAACTTTTCCTTGGGATATTGGAGGCACGGGCCGGAATCGAACCGGCATAGACGGATTTGCAGTCCGCTGCATAGCCACTCTGCCACCGCGCCATCCGAACCGAGGGCCAAGCCCCACAGCCGTTGGAGGCAGAACATATAGCCTCGACGGCACCACAGGTCAAGCGATGCGCGCGAAAGACCGCACACGCCGCGAAAGTGCGCCGTTCGCCACCGCGCGACATTGTGTTCGGCGGCGCAGCCGGATATATAGCCAAGGGGGGCGACGCCATCGCCCAATCCCCGGCTGCCGGGGAACCCAAACCCTCGACGACCCCTCGGCTACCCCGGTTGGACGCCATGACGAATTTCGCCGCTGCCCGAATCAATATGGTGGAAGGTCAGATCCGCCCCAACAAGGTGGTCGACCCGAACCTCGTGAACGCCCTTATGTCCGTCCCCCGCGAGCAGTTCGTGCCCAAGGAGGCACGCGGCATCGCTTACGTGGACGAGGATATCCCGCTCGGATCAGGCCGCTTCCTGATGGAGCCGCTGGTGCTGGGCCGCCTGCTGCAAGCCGCCGCCGTGGGACCGGACGAGGTGGTGCTCGATGTCGGCTGCGGCACGGGCTATTCGACGGCAGTGCTGGCGAAGATGGCCGCCACCGTGGTCGGCCTTGAAACCGACAAGGAACTGGCCGCCCGCGCCATGGAAACCCTGCGGGGGGTGGGGGTGGACAACGCCCTCGTGATTGAAGGTGCGCTTGCTGACGGCTATCCGGCCCAAGCTCCCTACGACGTGATCCTCCTTGGCGGCGCCGTCGCCGAAGTGCCGGGGGCTCTGCTCGACCAGTTGGCCGATGGCGGCCGTCTTGTCGGTATCGTCGTGAGTGGGCGCGGCCTGGGCGAGGCAAAGCTGTTCCGCAAGGCCGGTAGCGTCGTATCGAGTCGCAATCTGTTTGAGGCCGGCACCCCGTTGCTGCCCGGCTTCGAGCTGAAACCGCGCTTCGTGTTCTGAGGCCGTTTTCGACTGACCCGCCACCATCAACGACGGCCATCATGGGCGAGCCCCTGCAAATCGACGTTGAAGAGTTGGACCGGCGCCGCAAGGCGAGGGACGCGATCGTCGTTCTTGATGTTCGCGAACCCTGGGAAACCGATCTGTGCGCCATTGACGGCAGTTTGCTCATCCCGATGAGCCAAGTGCCGCAACGCATCGCCGAAGTGTCGACCGATCATCCGATCGCGGTGCTATGCCATCATGGCGGACGCAGCGCGATGGTGACCAATTGGCTGCGGCAGCATGGGTACGACCGGGCAATCAATGTGGAGGGCGGCATTGATGCTTGGGCTCGGCGAATCGACTCTTCCATGAGGACATACTGATGACGATCAAGGGTCAATTCGAACTTGGCCGCCTCCCGCTCCTGGCCACGTCCAAGCGAATTCTGCTGACGACCGTGGCATGCGGCCTGTTCGGCGTGCTGGGCGCCTCGTCGGCGTGGGCCGAACCCCTGGAGCAGGCGTTGGCCAAGGCCTACTCCACCAACCCTTCGTTGGATGCGCAGCGCGCGGCCGTGCGCGCCACCGACGAGGGCGTGGCGCAGGCGCGTTCCGGCTACCGCCCCCAGGTATCTGCCACCGCCAACGCCGGCGTGAGCCGCAGCGTGACCGAGCAAACGGGAGGCGTGGGTACTAGTTCCACCTCGATCAACGGCACCTTTGGCCGTACCAATCTGACGCGATCGCTGGGTGTCACGGCGCAACAGCCCGTGTATACCGGCGGGCGCGTGCCCGCCCAGGTCAGTTCCGCCGAGAACGAGGTCCAATCGCAAAGGGCTCAGTTGCTCAATGCCGAGCAACAGGTGTTGAGTCTGGCGGCCGAGGCCTACATGAACGTTGTCCGTGACCAGGCGACGGTGCGGCTGAACGTCAGCAATGAACAGGTATTGCGCCGCCAGATGGAAGCTGCCCAGGACCGATTCCGTGTCGGCGAGATCACCCGCACCGACGTGAGTCAGGCCGAATCGCGTTTGGCTCGCGCCACCGCCGACCGCGTCACGGCCGAAGGCCGGTTGAGCGCCAGCCGTGCCGCCTACACCCGCATCGTAGGCACCCCGCCCGGTGAACTGGCTGCACCGAAGGTCGGGTTCAAGCTGCCTAAGAACCAGGACGAGGTCGTCGATCTCGCCCTCAGCAACAACCCCACGGTGCTGGCCGCCGCCTTTTCGGAAAAGGCTCGGCGGGATGACATCGACGTGGTGAATGCCGACCGCCTGCCCCAAGTGAGCGTGCTCGGCAGCGTCAACCGCGATTGGACCGATGTCGAATCTTATGACCGCACCGTTTCCGGGGCGCGTCCCGCGGACTCCCGCGCCGTCACCGGAACAGTGCGCGCCCAGGTCAGTGTTCCTCTGTACACCGGCGGCGGCGCCGAGGCGCGAGTCCGCGAGGCCAAACAGCGGGCCAACCAGCAACGCATCCTGATCGAGCAGGCTCGTCGTCAAGCGGTGGACGATGCCGTGCGTAACTGGCAAAATCTGCTGACCGCCCGCGCCGCTATCGAATCGCGGCGCGCCCAGGTCCGCTCCGCCGAAATCGCGTTGGAAGGTGTAAGGCAGGAAGCCACTGTCGGTTCTCGCACCGTGCTGGATACCCTGGACGCCGAGCAGGAACTGCTTGATGCGCGTGTCAGTCTGGTGGTGGCTGAACGCGATGAGGTGGTCGCCGCCTTTGATGTCCTCCAAGCGATTGGGCAGCTTACCGCCCGTCAACTTGGATTGCCGGTCGAGTATTATGATTACGAGGCCTATTACAATAGCGCTCGTGACAAATGGTGGGGCACCAGCATTGACTGAGTTTGTTCACGGCCCGCTTCGGCGGGCCGATTTCTTTTGTTGTCCTTTCGGTGAGTTCTGCCATAGGGTAGTGCACTGGACGACGGCCTGGGTTTTGCAGCGATGAGCGATCCGAAAGCACAACAAGAACCTTCGATGGAGGAGATTCTCGCCTCCATTCGTCGCATCATCTCCGAAGACAGCGAGCCTCCGGCAAAGCCTGCCGCACCGGCGCCGGCTGCGGCACCGCCACCACCTCCTCCGCCACCGCCACCTCCTCCGCCACCGCCCCCGCCCCCGATGTCGGCGGTGATGGATGATGATGTGCTCGATCTTACCCAGATGGTGAGCGACGATGAGCCGGCCCCCCCACCGACGCTGGCGTCCTCGCTTGATGATGACTGGGGCTTCAAGAGCGAGCCGGAGCTTGAGCCGCAGCGCAGTTCGATCCCGTCCTTCGATGACGACCTGGACGCGCTGATGGAGGCGGCCCCGCCGCCGCCCTCTCCGCCGCCTCCGCCGCTTCCGCCCCCTCGGCCCTCGCGGCCGATGATGGAGGATGGTGGGCTCATGTCGGCGAGCCCGGCGTCGCAGGCGATCGGGGCCTTCTCCGAGTTGACTCAACGCCTTCCGCCACAACCCGGCGTTTACGGCCAGATGCCGGTCCACTCAACCGGCCCCACGGTCGAAGACGTGGTCAAGACGCTTCTGCGCCCCCTCCTGCGCGAGTGGCTTGATGACAACCTGCCGCTTATCGTTGAGCGGCTGGTCAAATCCGAGATCGAGAAGTTGGTACGGCGAGCCCGCGATTTTTAAGCGGACCGCCCGCCGTCCCTTCCTGTTAAGCCCACCAATAAATCCGTTCGACAAAGGGTTCAGCAATGCTGGACAAGACTTATCGGCCCGCAGAGGTCGAAGCGAAGCACTATGAGCTGTGGGAGAAGTCGGGGGTGTTCGCCGCCGACATAGGCTCCGGCCGCCAGCCCTATACCATCATGATGCCGCCGCCCAATGTTACGGGCAGCTTGCACATGGGGCACGCGCTGACGTTTACGCTTCAGGACGTGCTGATCCGTTACCATCGCATGCGGGGCTGTGACGCCCTGTGGCAGCCGGGCACCGACCACGCCGGCATCGCCACCCAGATGGTGGTGGAGCGCAAGTTGGAAGCGCTGGGTGAAACCCGCCATAGCCTCGGCCGTGACAAGTTCATCGATAAAATCTGGGAGTGGAAGGCCGAATCGGGCGGCACCATCACCCGCCAGCTCCGCCGCCTGGGCGCCTCGCCCGACTGGGCCAAGGAGCGCTTCACCATGGATGAAGGCCTGAGCAAGGCCGTCCGCAAGGTGTTTGTCGACCTGCACAAACAAGGGCTGATCTACCGCGACAAGCGGCTGGTGAACTGGGACCCGAAGCTCCATACCGCCATCTCCGACCTGGAGGTCGTGCAGAAGGAGGTAAAGAGTCATCTGTGGCACTTCCGCTACCCGCTGGCAGACGATCCCTCCCGCTTCATCGTGGTCGCTACCACGCGCCCCGAAACCATGCTGGGCGACACGGCCGTCGCCGTGCATCCGGACGATGAGCGTTACCAGTACCTGATTGGCAAGGATGTAATGTTGCCGCTGGTGGGGCGGCGCATCCCCATTGTCGGCGACAGCTACGCCGACCCCGAAACTGGGTCGGGCGCGGTGAAGATCACCCCGGCGCATGACTTCAACGACTTTAATGTCGGCAAGCGGAACAACCTTGAAGTCATCAATATCCTCGACCGTGATGCCAAGCTGAACGACAACGTGCCCGAAGCTTACCGGGGCATGGATCGTTTCGAGGCGCGGAAGAAGATTGTGGCTGAGTTGGAGGCGCTGGATCTCGTCGAAAAAATCGAGCCGCACACCCACATGGTGCCGCACGGCGACCGGTCGGGCGTGGTGATCGAGCCCTACCTCACGGACCAGTGGTACGTGAACGTGAAGCCGCTGGCCGAGCGCGCGCTCGCGGCCGTGAAGGGCGGCAAGACGAAGTTCGTGCCCGAGAACTGGGAGAAGACCTACTTCCAGTGGCTCGAGAACATCGAGCCCTGGTGCGTTTCGCGCCAGCTCTGGTGGGGGCACCAGATCCCGGCCTGGTACGACGATCAGGGCAACGTGTTCGTCGCCCACACGGAAGAGGACGCCAAGGCTCAAGCCCGCGCCAAGCACGGCAGCGACGTGCCGCTCACCCGCGACGAGGACGTGCTCGACACCTGGTTCTCCTCGGCGCTCTGGCCGTTCTCGACCCTGGGCTGGCCCGACGAGACGCCGGAG
>DASPMK010000486.1:0-9899 GCA_035627075.1 Azospirillaceae bacterium | reverse complement strand
GCCCGGTGAAACGGTGGTGCCGCCGACATCGGTGTAAAGCGCGCCGGTGCCGGCGATCCGGGTGTCGGGCCCGGAGTAGCGGATGGCGCCCTTGACGGTGCCGTTGGCGACCAGGCGGTTGGCGCCGCCGCCGAGATCGATATCGCCGAACACCTTGGAGTCAGGGCCGAGAGTCACGTCGTCAGCGCCGTTGTCGCCCAGGATGGCCTTGGAACCCTGGCCGTAAGCCCCGACCTGACCATTGACCACCAGCTTGTTGTTGCCGCCGGTCAGGCGGATGGCGGTCGAGTTGACGCCGGTCGCCTCCACCAGCGCCATCGGCTGGACGTTGAGCGTCGCCCCACCCTTCAGATGGATGCCCTCCAGGTTGCTGCCATAGAAAGCCACCGCCGGCCGGAGCAGGCTGGTGGCTCCTTGAACGCCGTCATCGCCATAGGTGGCGCCGGTCACATGGCGGCCGGCGTCGTTGACCGTGAGCTTGCTGCCCTCAAGGACAATCGGCCGGGTGCGCACGCTGTCGCCACTGCAGGTGGCGGATTGGCCCGAGCCGACGCGGCCGATGGCCCCATTCCCGCAGTCGCCCTGGGCCTGGGATGCCAGGACGACGTTGCGTTGCAGCATCCAGTACAGCGGCAGCGCGCTGTAGGCCTTGTCGTCGGACGGCAGGCCGGCAATTCCCATGTACTGGTACGGCAGGTTCTTCGGAAAGGACGCCGGTTGACCGGCCACGTTGACGGCAAAGCCCATGTTGAGTTCGGGCAGCCAGAACAGTTGCGAGGTATAGCCGGTCAGCGATCCGCCATGGCCGATCATCTCATCCCCGGTGCCGGGCGACCGTGCCGACATGAGGCCATAGCCGTAGGTGACGGGAACGATGCCGCCGATGATGCCGTCGCGCACCGCCTTGGTCACCGAGTCGATGAGCGCTTGGTGGGTAGCATTCGACACCAGGCGATTGGAGTTGGTGACCACCTCGCGAATCCACAACAGTTCGTCACGCGGAGTGGAAATCAGAGCGCCGGCGGCACCGGGGACCGTGGGGTTGGAATAGGTGGTGTTAACCACCCTGCCGCTCGCGGTGGGAGAATTGCCCTCGACGGCCGGACGGGTGAAGGGGTTGTTGGTCGTCGGGTAGAGCGCGCCGGCAATGCCCGGAACACGCGCCAGCACTTGCTGGTTGATCAACTGGCCAATGGTTTTGCAGCCGGTCGCCTGACGGCAGGAAGCCTGTTCGGCGATGATGCCCAGCAAAGCGTAATTGGTGTTGGTATACTCCATCCTCGTGCCCGGCGGCTCGTCGCGGCGTTCGACCAGATTGGTCTGCCGGACCAACTGCTCGGCGGTATAGGCAACGTCTCCGTCGGCATCGTTCCATTCCTCGCGGATCAGCTTGCCCGGCTGATTCGCCGAGGGCGCACTAAGGTATTCCGGGATGCCGCTGCGCATGGTCAGAAGGTCGCGCACGGTAATCCGGCCGGCGTTCGGCACGTTCAGGGTGGGGACCAGTTGTTCCAGCGTCTGGTCAAGGCGCACCAACCCTTGGTCGGCCATCTGGAGAATAAGATTCGCCGTATAGGTCTTGGTCTGGCTGCCGACGCGGAACTGATCTGTCGCCTGGAGCGGGCGCTGATGGGCGCCGTCGGCATAGCCCGAGGCTCCGGTCCACATGCTGCCGTCGGGCAGCATCACCCCGGCCGAGGCCCCCTGAATCGTACCTTCCGACACAGCTACGTCCAGGGTTGCCTGTGCAACTGAAGCAATATCCGTCAGATTTGCGGACCACGCTGGCGAAATTTGCAAAGCCAATACTAGACCAATTGCACTGGAAGCATATAGGTTCGTCAACAAACAAACACAACTGCTTTCTTTTGCCATCGAATTTTCTTTTCCCATTTGCGCGCTCTTCATGTTGTCTCAACTTTTAGCAGGTCAACACACTGCGGCAACTGCGCTATCGTTTGAAGCGAATTAATATACCGCTAAGGTGGCATATTGGCTCTGCATTCACCTGTCTGGTGCTTAGGTTCACATAATTTTCGCAGAAAAGTTATATTATAATTAATAGGTCCCCGCATTAAGTATATTATAGCTCTCACCACCCCTGTATACGTGTGTATGTTGGCTGATGATAAGCCTTCACCGGAAAGCTGCCGATTTAGCCGCGCGTTTTTTGTTATTTTAAAATCAATGGTGCAACTTAACGGGTATGGTGCTAGGATGAACTATCAACGGCCCATGATAAACCACCCCTCAAGGGCGTGGTAATGCAAGGTTTGGCAATGACCGCGCAGGACAATCTGGTCACCATATACGAACGTTATTTTGAAAGCGGCGATTACGCGCGGCGTTATCCAGACGTCAACCGCAATACTCTGTCAGTGATCTTGGCCCACGGCGGGGGCACGGCGCGCCGGATTCTTGATTTCGGTTGCGGCAATGGACGCTATGCTCTGGCGCTGCTGGAGCGGACCGCCGCTCATCTCACCGGGTTCGACGTGACGCCGGCAGCCTTGGCGGAATTTGGCAGGCGTCTGCGGCACGGACCTTATCGCCACCGGGTTGAGATCGCCTCCGGGTCCCTGGAAGCGCTGGATGAAGTGGCCGCCTTTGACGTGGTTCTAGCCCTTTTCGGCGTTCTGGGTCACATCAGCGGCCGGGACAACCGGATCGACACCCTGAAGCGATTGCGCCGGTCGATGAACGGCCCGGACGGACGGCTGATCCTGAGCGTTCCCAGCGTCTACCGGCGCCGGCCACGCGAATTTCTCGCGGCGTCGTTACGCCGGGCGGCGGGCCATGGCGCGCCCGACGAGGAGGCGGGGGATATCGTTTTCCGCCGTCATATCGACGGCGCCGACATGGAATTCCACTATCACCTCTACACACCGGCCCGGCTCCGCCTGGAACTGGAAGCCGCCGGCTTCCGGCTCCTTGAACTCCGCCCTGAAAGTGTGCTGCCGGAGTGGTTCATCACCCAGTGGCCGGCGGTTCAAGGGGTGGAGCGCGCGGTGCTGCCGCTGCTTCCCAGCGCCTTGGGCTACGGCATCATCGCCGTGGCCGAGCCGGCCTGATACAGGGCCTTTTCTCAAGCACTCTGAGAGCGCCGGACAAGGTTTCGTCCGTGGGTCGCCGGTGCCGCTAACGAGGGAGCCGATGGGTATCGATTTTCACCGGAAAATTGCCCCCCACCGGCGGTCGGGAGGCGGGGACAGGCTTGCCGGTCAGAAGGGAGACAATGGCCGCCAGACCTTCCGGCGAGGCCGCGAAAACGGAGCGCAGGGGCATCTCCAACCTGGTGATGTTTTTCGGATTGTTCATCGGGAGCTTTTGTTGCATTTCTATACAATTAAGATACTTAACTGTATGCCGACAAGAAACTCTTGTCAACCGATCCGCCCAACGGATCGGGCAAACCGGCGCGGCGATGGTTAGCCGGTCAGTGCCGTCACGCTTGCGTTGAGTTCGTCGTTCAGGAAGGGTTTGTAGAGAACGGCATCCGCCGTGAACATCTGCGACAGCTTCAACGCGAAGCCGGCCGGCAGGTGTGGCGCTCCGCCGGAGATGGCCAGGATTTTCGTGTTGGGGTAGTGCTGACGAATTGCCTTGATCACCTCGATGCCATCGACTTCCGGCATCAGAATGTCGGTGATGACGAGGTCGAAGGCTTGCTTTTCCAAAACACCGAGGGCCTCGCGGCCGTCCTGGGCCTCGAACACGGCATGACCGGCGTCTGTCAACACCTCGACCACCACCAACCGTACGGCGGGCGCATCCTCGACCACCAGAATTTTTGCCATCGTCGCCCGGCCCCTTCCGCCATCACCATTCCCCGAATCCGCATGAAGTCCGGAGAAACTTTTGGGTTATTTTGGCCCAACCTTTCACGGTGCGGAAGTCTTAATTCGATTTGCGAAAGAAAAACCTAACGTTCTGGATTACAGTTAAAGGATAGTAAAGGCGGCGTCCGGAAGATCGATGGTGAACACCGTGCCCCGGCCCGGCGTGCTGTCCAGGGCAATCCTGCCGCCCGCGTTGTTGACCAGACCGTAGACAACCGATAGGCCAAGGCCGGTGCCCTGCCCCACCGGCCGGGTGGTGAAGAAGGGGTCGAAGGCACGGCGGCGGGTTTTTTCATCCATGCCGATGCCGGTGTCGGCTACGATGACGCGTACGTACCCGCCGGGTTTCATGCCTAAAGCTGCGGTTTCCGCAACCTCCAGCATGACCCGGCGCCCTGCCACCGTCAGCGTGCCGCCATCGGGCATGGCATGGCCGGCGTTGCGGGCAAGATTGAGGATCACCTGGGTCAGCTCGGTTCCGCCAAGGCCAACCGACGGCAACCCGTCGGCGAGGTCGGTTTGCACCGCTACCGTCGCGGGTAGCAAGGGCCGCGCCAGACTCAGGGCGGTTTCCACGATGGACGCCACGTCGCCCGAATCGGAGTTGATCACATCGGTACGGGCGAACGACAAGACGTCGCGGAGAATGGCACGCGCCTTGACCCCGCTATCGCGGATCGAGGCCAGGGAGGTCGCCAGCCTCGACCCATCTTCCACCCGCCGCAACGACAGATCGGCCAGCCCGATGATCGGCTGGATCAAATTGTTCAGCTCGTGGGTCAGGCCACCCACCAGACTGCCCAGCGCCGCCATGGTCTGACGGTGGTGGGCGATCTCGGCGGCGCGGCGAGCGTCGGTGATGTCGGTGGCGGTCCCACAGTGGCCGACGAACCGCCCATTGCCGACAAAACGCGGCAGGCCGCTGATCATGACCCAGCGGCCGGTTCCATCCGGTGCGCGCAAGGGAAAGGACAACCGCCGGAATGCCTTCCGCCGGACCAATGCCTCGGCCAGCAAGGGGTAGTCCTCCACCGGAGTGGTGGTGTCAAGCAGGTCGGCGAAGGTGAGGCCCAGAAAGTTTTCGGCGGTTCGAACCGCCGTTTCCTTGGCCCGAACCGACAGGGCGGTCAGGCGTCCTTCGATGTCGGTTTCCCATAACCAGTCGGTGGAGCATTCCAGGAGCGCGCGATACCGCGCCTCGCTTTCCTGGATAAGGGCGCTGTCCATTCTGGCTCCCTCTCCCCCATGACGGGGGCGGAGAGGACGGAGCTTCTCACCCCCGCCCTTCCCCGATTTTTTGTCTCTATTCCCTCCCGGTCCCGGTTCGGGTTCGTGGAGGCCACTTCCGGCATTGGTCCGCCGGAGAAATGGCTCCTCCTCAAACCCTGCACCCGGGAAATCCGAAATTGCCGCCTCTATACAGTTTAGTGATTAAACTGATAGCGCGAACAAATGCCTCTGTCAACCGGTTTGCGCATGGGGGAAAACCGCGGCCCCTCCAACCCGCGAAGCGCCTCCTTGGAGGAGGGGAAGAAAGCGATCCGGTCAGCCAGGGGCTGCTTCGTTACCGCTTGCCATTCCATGCCTGGAACGGGGAGGAGAGATCGGCCGGCTTGGCAGGGGTGGACACCGGCTCCACCGGGACGACGGTATTGCCGGCCATCGACCGGCGCAACGGTGTCATTACCGGCTGGGAGGCGAGGGGCTTCATGTCGGCGATATCCGGCAACACGCCGCTCAAGGTCTTCGGACGCATCAGACTCTCCACTCGGCCGCCGGCGAGGCGACGATACCGGGATATTCATTCCTAAATGTTACCAATTTCTTGCTTGACCTCCGCTTTCAGCGCCCCCTGGGTCCGAGGCGCCGTCGCCAGTTCCAACCCGTAGGCGAGGAGCCACATCAGCCCCACACCCGCCGCCCAGCCAAGAATTTGCCAGACCCACAGCGACGGCATGCCGAACCACCAGTCGGCGGCGTCCCCGGGATCGCCGAACAGGGTATTGCCGATAACCGCTCCGGGGCCGGCGAAGATGAAAAACCAGGACAAAGCTGCCAGCCACGCCCAGGGAATCAGCCCCCGCTTGGCATATGGGACGGCGGCCTCGGCCCGCAGCACGGCATGGAAGGCTTCCTTGGCCTCGCCGTCGTCGCGGGTGAAGCCGGAAACGACAAGGGCAACGGCCACGTTGATCCCCAGTCCCCAGCCGGCGGCGTGGATGGTTAGCGGCCAGCGGCCCCAGGCACCGGCACCCAGCCACCACGGACCGACCAACTCGGTCAGGGTGACGCCCGCCAGTCCGGCCAGAAGGCCGGTGGCCACCCCCTGCCGGGTGAGGAAGGGCCAATAGCACAGCGCCACCAACGCCGGCACAACCTGGAGGCCGTAGGAAACGGCCAGCCCCCCCAGCAGGACCAAGGCATCGGTCGCCGTGGTAGCGACCCCCAGGGCCAGGGCCACCACCAGCACGATCGCCAGCCGGGCGATGAACTTCTCCGTGCGGTCGTCCAGGTTGGGCAGCAGGAAGGGCTTGACGAGATCGCGGGTCAGGATGGCGCCGGCGGCGGCCATGTAGCAGGACGCCGTCGATTCCATGGCCGCCAGCGCGCACACCGCCAGGAACCCCACCAGCCAGGGCACCGTCCTTCCCACCAGATTGATGAGCTGCGGTACCAGGAGATCCTGTTGCCCGGCGGTTTCCATCAGGTCGAGGCCCTTGAGGCTTTGCGCCATGATCGGGTTGACGAGGTCCGGGTGGGCATCGAGAAAGGCGCGGTCGGCCCCGAAGAAGTGGCCGCCGATGCCTTGGATAGCGGTGAACAGCACCAGGATCAGCCCCATGGCGAACGCCGATACCCATACCTGTTGCACCGCAAAGGGAGCGGGCGTGCGGCTGGCAAAGGCCCACAGGGTGAAGGCGGGGGAGGCCTGGATGCCCATCAGGCCGACGAGATAGGTCAGAATCATCGTGCCGGTCCACGGGCCACCCACGGCGGCCGAACCGTCGCGCACCCACTGCATCACACCGGGAATGGCGAGATAGTGGCTGTGCCCGTCGGGTGTACGCACGGGGTCGTCGCGAGCCAGGACGGCGATGCCGGTCATCAGCCGCTCCCACCCGCCGACGAGGTGAAGGGCGAACAAGCCGATGACGACGATGCCCACCGACAGCAATACGGCTTGCAGGGTATCGACGTAGGCGACGGTGCGCAGGCCGCCGGAGGCGACGTAGCTCACCACCAGAATCGTCAGCACCCACATGCCGAACTGCGGCGTCACCAGCCCGTCGGTCACCACGCTGAACAGGAAGCCGGCCGCGACCAACTGCAGCCCGACGTAAGGCACCGAGAACACCAGCGACACCAGCACCACCAGCAGGCGGAAACGCTGGGACCGGAAATAGGCGGCGAACATCTCGCCCGGGGTGACGAAGCCGAAGTGCCGCCCGAGAATCCACTGCCGCTTCAGGAACAGGACGCCGGTGAGCGGAATGGTGATGGCGTAGAACGAGGCAAAGGCGTATTGCAGCCCATCGGTGTAGGTCAGCCCGGGATGGCCCAGGAAGGTCCAGCCGGAAAAGGAGGTGGCGGTGGCCGCCAGGATGAAGACGCCATAGGGCAGGTTGCGTCCGGCGATGAAATAATCGGTGGCGCTGCGGGCGCCCAGCGCGCCCTTCACGCCCCAAAAGACGCTCCACGCCCAATAAACCATCAGGAAGACGAAGACCCAGGTCACTTTCGGCGGGATGGGCGGCATGGCGTTCCTGGCCCTCCTCAGGACGTCGCGCTCTTGGGCACGGGCCGAAGCGACGGGCGCTCCGCCTCGGCACCGGCCGGCAAGCCCTGGATATGGATATCGCGCTGCGGGTAGGGAATGACGATGCCGTGGGCGCGGAACAGATCCCAGACCTCCAGCAACACCTCGCTCGATACGTTGCGGATGCCGTTCTGCACGTCGCTTATCCAGAAGCGCAGTTCCAATTCCGCCCCGTCCTCGCCGAAACCCAGCAGCAGCGCCCGCGGTTCGGGCCGCGTCAGCACGCGCGGCGGCCGGCTGGCCGCCTGCACCAGCAGGTCGAGCGCCAGCTTGAGATCGGATTGGAAGGAAACCCGCACATTGACCTTGATGCGCGCGAACGGGTCCCGGTGCGACCAGTTGATCACCTGCTGGGTGATGATGTCCTCGTTGGGGATCAGGAACTCGGTGCCGTCGCGCGTTTCTACCGACACGTAGCGGGCGCCCAACGACGATACCCAGCCGTAGGTCTCGCCGACCTGGATGATATCGCCGGGCTTGATCGAGCGGTCCATCAGCAGGATGACGCCGCTGATCAGGTTGGACGCGATCCGCTGCAACCCGAAGCCGACGCCGACACCGATGGCGCCGCCGATCACCGCCAGCGCGGTGAGATCGATGCCCGCCGCCGTCAGCGCCAGGGTCACCGCCAGGGTTATCATCGTCGCCTTCAGGAGCTTGGCGACGAGCACCTGGACCGATGGCGTGAGATTGGACAGCTTCTGGATACGCCGCTCCAGAATGCGCGAAATGAGCACCGCCAGCCACAAGAGCCCAGCCAGCGCCAGCAGCCCCTCCACCATTGTCAGCAGTGAGATGCGCAACGTGCCGATGCGCGTGGCGAAGCGATCCAGCAGGCTGAGCAGCGGCGCCAGCAAGTGCAGGATGTTCAAGGCCGCGGCCGTGTAGGCGATCAGCGCGATGGCCCGCGACCAGACGGCGTCGCGCACCAGGATGGAGGCGACGCGAATCACGGTCCACGCCGCCAGCAGGTTGATGGCCACCCGCAAGACGTTGTGCGGCCAGCCAAAGGCCAGCGACACCGCCATCGCCGTCCACAACCCGGCCGTCCACAAGGCGGGGAACAGAAGCGAGGCCAGGGTCAGGCAGATCCACTTGGCGTAGTCGGTCATCGTCGACCGCAGGAGCCGGGCGGCGATGGCCGGCGATATGAAATCGTAGATCCACCAGGCGGCGAAGCCGCTGCCGACCAGGGCCGGAATCTGCATCGCCGTCTCGACGATGTTGGCCGGCGTGAACACCGGGACGAGCAGCCCGGTCAACACCCCTTCGATCCACAGGCGAATGCCTTCGCCGGAAAAGACCGTTTCCATACCGGCGCCCCAACAAACCGCTTCACGGCGTAACGTAAACCGCGGGGCTTGCCGGAAGTTGGCGCGAAGGTGGCTGCCTATCCGGATGGGCTGCGAATCCGCCGGGCGGAAGGTAAAATCGATACAAATCAATTGAAATTTCCGCTGCTTTCGCGGCGCTGTTACGGTAATTTGACACCTGGAAGTTGGTGCATCGGGCGATATCAGTCGTCGGGGACGATATGACATCGGAAACACACGCTCGTTGGGAGTTGAAAGTCTGGTGGGCATGGCGGCACCGGCATCTGGAGCCTCACTGCTGATGGATGCCCGTTTGACCGTCGTCGCCGACGGCATCCGGCGGGGCATCGTCATGAACCGGGTCCGCCGGATCGACGAGGCCGGGCCGGTCACGCCGCTTCCCTTTACGGAGGCGCCGGTGGAAGGAGTGGCCACGGTCGACGGCCGCCCGGTGTTGCAACTCAATCTGGCCCAGGCTCTGGGACAGTCCGCCCGTCCAGGCGGCAAGGTGGTTGTCGTCGCCGTCACGGGTGTGCCGGTGGCGTTGCGGGTCGATGCCGTCCATGCCGAAGAGCCGGGCGAAGGGGCGGATGCCGCCGCGCTCGACCTTGAGCAACTGGTCGCCAAAGCCCTGCCCGGAGCCCAGATCGAACGCCGGGCGCTGACGGCGGGGGGCGGCGAGGAAGCGGCGCCCGGTGCGGCCCGCCGCCATATCGCCCTTCTCATGGTTTCGGTGGGCGACGAGGTGCTGGCCTTTCCGGCCGAACGGGTGGAGCGGGTGGGACGGGTCGAGTCCCTGCGCTCCCTGCCGGGTCGCGACGATGGCCACCACGCCCTGGCGAGCGTTGAGGGCGAGCTGCTTCCAGCCAGAAGGCTAGTGGCGGCCGGTTCAACGGATGGCGCCGACACCTGGGCGGTGATCGTGGCGGA
>DASPMK010000485.1:0-8790 GCA_035627075.1 Azospirillaceae bacterium | reverse complement strand
TCGGAGTTGCCCATCTGCCCCTTGGGCAAACCCACCTCTTCCTCGCTGGCGCTCACCAGCGCATGCGGCGAAGTGGCCCACAATCGATCCCATACCGGCGTGTTGCCGAGCGCGATGGCGTTGTTGTCGCGCTCCTCGCGGTAGCCCCAACCGTCCAGCACACACAGGACGACGGGGCGGGGGCGTTGGGTTTCGGGCATGGCGCGCATCCTGCTTCGTTTTTGGTTAACGAGATATTAATAACGCGGGCAAGCGTCCGTCATTCCTTCCCAGGCGGAAAGAGTGGTGTGGAGTTCAGCCAAGGAAAGTCCATGGGGGCGTCATCTTGTCAATCGCGATGATAAGGGTGGCCCGCCAGGATCTGTTGCGCGCGATAAAGTTGCTCCGCCAGCATGCCGCGTACCAGCATATGCGGCCATGTCATGGCGCCCAGCGCCAGCAGCAGATTGGCCCGTTGGCGCACCGCCTCGCCGTGTCCGTCGGCACCGCCGATGAGAAACGCAATGTCCGATACCCCGGCGTCACGCCATGTTCCCATCTTCGCGGCAAAAATTTGGCTGGTCAGCGTCTGGCCGCGTTCGTCCAGAGCCACCATGGTGGCCTGGGGCGGGATGGCGGCCAGCAGCAGTTCCGCCTCCTGCCGCTTCAACTCTTCCGGCGGCAGGCGCTTCTTGACCTCCACCTCGCGCAGGGTAAGCGGCCACGAAAGGCGCCCGGCGTATTCCTCGTAGAGGTTACGCACGGCACCCGCCCGCGACCGCCCGACGGCGGCGAGCCAGAGGCGCATGGCTGCCCGCTCCTTCCGTTCGTCAGACCGCTCGTCAGACGGTCAGCGGTACCGCCCATTGCGGCGCGGCCGGCGGTTCGACGCCCCACATCTTCTCGATCTGGTAGAAGGCGCGTACTTCAGGGCGGAACAGGTGGACGATGACGTCGCCGCCATCGATCAGTACCCAATCGCACTGGGCGAGGCCCTCCACCTCGACACCGCGCACCCCGGCGGCTCTCAGCTTCTCGCACAAATGCTGAGCCATGGCGCCGACGTGCCGCACGCTGCGGCCCGATGCCACGATCATGTAATCGGCGAAGCTGGTCTTGCCGGCGAGGTCGATGACGACGGGGCTTTCGGCCTGATCGTCATCGAGCGACTTCTCGATAAGGGCCTTGATCCGCTCCGGGTCCAGTTCCGGGGCCATCATGGGTGCGGGCGACGCGACTTCCGTCGCGTTCAAACTCTGACTGGCTATGGTCCAACCCCTCAAAAAAACAACTCGTTCAAGACCCGTTCCGCGGGACCCTGGCGGTCTGTGCCATGGTGCGGCGGGCGCGAATCTCCGTTGCCGAAGCGGGGTGAAGCGGGTTCCGCAGAAACACCCAGGCGGGCGGCTTCATGCACGCCAACCGCCGGGCGCGCCGCTCCTTCACCCGGCAACGCCGGAAGCGCTGGGCGGCTTTCCCCCCCAACGCCCTTAAAGAATATGTAGGACGGGCCAGGACTGCAACGGGCACGGTGGCAAAGATTCGTTCCCAATGCCGCCAACGGGGAATCTGGCGCAAATTATCGGCCCCCATCAGCCAGATGAAGCGGGTACGGGGAAAGCGGCAACGGATTCGCGCCAGGGTGTCGGCGGTGTAGCAGGTGCCGAGCCGGCATTCCAGATCGGTGACCAGGATGCGCGGGTGGTTCGCCACGCGGCGCGCCTCGCTGATCCGTTCCGTCAGCGCCGCCATCCCGGCGGTCGGCTTCAACGGGTTCTGCGGGCTGACCAGCCACCACACCTGATCAAGGCCGAGCGCCTTCAGGGAGTAAAGGCTGATGTGCCGGTGCCCGGCGTGTGCCGGGTTGAACGATCCGCCGAGCAGGCCGATTTTTCGCCCGTTCCAGAGATTGGGGTGGAGGAGGGCGGTTCCCCCTCCGGGGTCGCCTACGGCCGGCACTGCCCGTTGCCCCGCACCATGTACTTGTAGCTGGTGAGCTGTTCCGCCCCCACCGGGCCGCGGGCGTGGAGCTTGCCGGTGGAGATGCCGATCTCCGCCCCCATGCCGAATTCGCCGCCGTCGGCGAACTGGGTGGAGGCGTTCCACAGCACGATGCCGCTGTCCACCCGTTGCAGGAACCGCTCGGCTGTGGCGGCATCCTCGGTCAGGATGCTGTCGGTGTGGTGCGAGCCGTGGCGATTGATGTGGTCGATGGCGGCGTCCACCCCGTCCACCACACCGCAGGCGATGATGGCGTCCAGGAACTCGGTGTTCCAATCCTCCTCGTTGACCGGCTTCACCCGGGCATCGACCTTCCGCACCGTTTCGTCGCCGCGCACCTCGCAACCGGCGTTCAGCAGGTCCTTGACCAGCATCGGCAGCAAGGTGTCGGCGGCGCGGGTGTCGATCAGCAGGGTTTCGGCGGCGCCGCAGATGGAGGTGCGGCGCATCTTGGCGTTCATCACCACTTTGCGGGTCTTGTCCGGATCGGCGGCGCCGTCGACGTAGACGTGGCAGTTGCCGTCGAGATGCGCCAGCACAGGCACACGGCTTTCGTTCCACACCCGCTCGATCAGCGACTTGCCGCCGCGCGGCACGATCACATCGATGTACGGCTGCATGGTCAGCATGTGGCCGACGGCGGCGCGGTCGGTGGTGGGGACAAGCTGGATGGCGCCTTCCGGCAGGCCGGCGGCCTTCAATCCGTCGGTCAGGCAGGCGGCGATGGCGCGCGAGGAGTGGAAGCTCTCCGAGCCGCCGCGCAGGATGGCGGCGTTGCCCGACTTCAGGCACAGGGCGCCGGCGTCGGCCGTCACGTTGGGGCGCGACTCGTAGATGATGCCGATGACGCCCAACGGCACGCGCACGCGCTGAATCTTCAGGCCGTTGGGCCGCTCCCACTCGGCGATCAGGGTGCCGACCGGGTCGGGCAGGGCGGCCACATCCTCCAGACCCTTGGCCATGGCTTCGACGCGGGCGTCGTTGAGCACAAGGCGCTCGATCATCGGCTTGGCCAGCCCCCGCGCCTCGGCAGCGGCGATGTCCTGGGCGTTGGCGGCGAGAATCTCCGTCGTGCGGGCGCGTAGCGCCGCGGCGCCGGCCATCAGCGCCTTGTTCTTGTCCGGCGGCGGGACGTTCGCCAGCACGGCGGCGGCCTCGCGGGCGGTGCGGCCCAGACGAAGCATTTCGCTAGCCAAGCTGTCGATCGTCACGTCGGTCACGACACGGAACTCCCTGTGGAATGGATATGAGCCGGTGACAATAAACGATCCGGGCCCATGCGCAAAGGCAAGCCGAAGGAACCATCGATTTGGCCGATTGCCGACCTCGCCTTCGCCCCCAAACTCTCTCAAAGGCTCGGCGTAAGGAGCGGGGAGGGATCATGAAACACCGGCATCTCGTGGCCATTGCGGTGGTGTTGCTGTTGGCTCAGGCGGCGGGCGGGGCGGAGCGGCAGGAGAAGCGGCGCCTCGCCTACCTTGAGGACGGCGTTCTCGCCTGCGCTGATTGCCGAGGGCCGGTGTTGGGTTTCGTCCGTTAAGGGCACACTCAGCGCAGCACGAGGTCGTCGCGGTGGATCAACTCGTCGCGGCCGCGAAAGCCCAGCACGGATTCGATGTCGGCGCTCTTGCGGCCGATGATCTGGCGGGCATCCTCGGCGGTGTAGGCGATAAGGCCCCGGCCCAGCTCACGCCCGTCCCGGTCGCGCACGATCACCACGTCGCCCCGCTCGAAACCGCCGTCCACGGCCACCACGCCGGCCGGCAACAGGCTTTTGCCCTGGGCCAGCGCCCGTTTGGCGCCATCGTCCACGACCAGCACGCCGGCGGCGTTCAGGTGCCCGGCGATCCATGCCTTGCGCGCCGTCACCGGCTCGGCCGAGGGCAGGAACCATGTACACAGCGCCCCGCCGTCGGCCGGTGCCTTCTCCAGTGCCGACAGCGCGTTCACCCGCTTGCCCGACGCGATCACCATGCGGCAGCCGGCGGACATGGCGATTCGGGCGGCGGCGATCTTGGTGACCATGCCGCCCGAGGAATAGCCCGGCGGCGGCTCGCCGGCCATGCCGACGACCTCATCGGTCAACTCGCGCACCACGGGAAGGTGCCGGGCTTCCGGGTCCTTGCGCGGGTCGGCGGTATAAAGACCGTCGATGTCCGACAGCAGCACCAGGGTATCGGCCGAGATCATCTGCGCCACCCGGGCGGCCAGCCGGTCGTTGTCGCCGAAGCGGATTTCGGCGGTGCCGACCGTGTCGTTCTCGTTGATCACCGGGATGGCGCCCAGCCGCAGCAGGGTATCGATGGTGTTGCGGGCGTTGAGGTGGCGCCGCCGCTCCTCGGTGTCGTCGGGGGTCAGCAGCACCTGCGCCACGGTCAGTCCGTGGCGGGCCAGCGTCTCCTGATAGGCATGGGCGAGGCGGATCTGGCCGGTGGCGGCGGCCGCCTGCTTTTCTTCCAGCTTGAGGACGCGGCCGACGAGCCCCAGATGTTCGCGCCCCACTGCCACGGCGCCCGAGGTCACCACCACCACTTCCTGGCCGCGACGGCGGCAAGCGGCGATGTCGTCGGCCATGGAGTCGAGCCATGGACGGCGGATTTTCGAATCATCGACCAGCAGGGCCGAGCCGATCTTGACGATCAGGCGCCGTGCCTGGAGGAGGGTGGGGAGATCAGTAGTCATCGTCCTCGTCGTCCCAGGCGTCGTCGGCTTCGCTCACCGGGCGTGGGGTCGGCGGCGGCACCGGCGGCAGCGGCTTGGGCTCTTGGACCCGGACGGGGTCATAGGGCTGCGGCCCTTCCAAATCCGCCTTCTCCGCCGCGCGGGCCTCCTTGATGCGGTTCAGGAGTTCGAACAGGACTTCTTGTACGCCCTCACCGGACACCCCGGACAGCGTCATCACCGGCGCGCCGCTGGCCTCTTCCAAGGCGGTGCGCTTCTCGGCGACCTCTTCCTCCAGAAGGGCGTCGACCTTGTTGATGCCGATGATCTCGGGTTTTTCGCCCAGACCGTGACCGTACGCGTCCAACTCGCCGCGGATCACGGTGTACGCCTCCACCACGTCCTCCTGCGTACCGTCGATCAGGTGCAGGAGTACGGTCGTACGCTCGACATGGCCGAGGAAGCGGTCGCCCAGGCCGTGGCCCTCGTGCGCGCCTTCGATCAGGCCGGGGATGTCGGCCAGCACGAACTCGGCGCCGCCCACCCGCACCACGCCCAGGTTGGGCGCCAGGGTGGTGAAGGGATAGTCGGCGATCTTGGGCTTGGCGTGGGTGGTAGCGGCCAGGAACGTCGATTTGCCGGCATTGGGCAGGCCGACGAGGCCGGCATCGGCGATCAGCTTCAGGCGCAGCCAGACCCAGCGTTCCTGCCCCGGCCAGCCGGGATGGAACTTGCGCGGCGCGCGGTTGGTGGAGGTGGTGTAATGGGCGTTGCCGAAGCCGCCGTCGCCGCCGCGCAGGATCGCGATTCGCTGGCCGACCTCGGTCATGTCGACCAGCACCGTCTCCTTGTCCTCGTCCAGCACCTGGGTGCCGACCGGCACGCGCAGCACCACGTCGTCGCCCTTGCCGCCGGAGCGGTTCTTGCCCATGCCGTGGTGGCCGCGTTGGGCCTTGAAGTGCTGCTGGTAACGGTAGTCGATCAGTGTGTTGAGGCCATCCACCGCTTCGATGATGACGTCACCGCCCCGGCCGCCGTCTCCGCCGTCCGGGCCACCGAATTCCAGGAACTTCTCACGGCGGAAACCGACGCAGCCGGGGCCGCCGTCACCGCTCTTGAGATACACCTTGGCCTGATCGAGGAACTTCATGGGAGGACCGAAGAAGAAGGAAACGCCCTAGGGCAGAAACGACAATCGGGGGCGCGGTTTCCCGTCCCCCGATCGCAAAACGCGGAGATGGCAGCAGGGGGGGGCGGGTTATTCCGCCGCCACCGGCACCACGACCGACACGTAGGTCTTGCCGCCCTTCGACTCGCGGAAGGACACTTCGCCGTTCGCGGTAGCGAAGATAGTGTGGTCACGGCCAAGCCCGACGTTGGTGCCGGGATGGAACTTGGTGCCACGCTGGCGGACCAGGATGTTGCCGGACAGCACCTGCTCGCCGCCGAAGCGCTTCACGCCGAGACGCTTGCCAGCGCTATCGCGGCCGTTGCGCGAGCTGCCGCCTGCCTTTTTATGGGCCATGGGTGGGTTTCCTTAAGCTCTGCTCGAACGGGCTTCAGGCCGCGTTGATGCCGGTGATCTTCAGCACAGTCAGGTCCTGACGATGCCCGTTCTTGCGACGGTAGTTCTGGCGGCGCTTCTTCTTGAAGACGATGATCTTCGGGCCGCGGTCCTGCTTCACCACCTCCGCCGTGACCGAGGCGCCGGCGACCACGGGGGTGCCGATCCTGGCGTCGCCGCCGTCGCTGACCATCAGAACATCATCGAGCTGGATGGTCGCGCCGGGCTCCACCTCGAGCTTCTCGACGCGGATCACGTCGCCGTTGGCGACCTTGTACTGCTTGCCGCCGGTGCGAATCACTGCGAACATGGTTATCACTGCCGTCTGTCGGAATACAAACGACGGGCGCAACGCCCTTAAACGGACGCGCCCGCCACATGAGAGCCGGCATTTATATCCAAGGGCGCGCGTGAGTCAATGCCCATCGCCGATATTTTCATTGCCTGGGCCTCAAACTACCTCTTGCGGGCTGGGATCGGTTCGACTATGTTCCGCGCCGCTTCGCTTGGCGGCCCGATGGATGGGTGGCAGAGTGGTTGAATGCACCGCACTCGAAATGCGGCGTACTCGCAAGGGTACCGGGAGTTCGAATCTCCCCCCATCCGCCAAGCCTTTTTCCCAATTATCAAATCAGCGCTGACGCACCGCCCCGGACCAAGGGGCGCGATGCCGTATTGGCTCGGTTCCCGATCCCCCCCTCCGCGCGTGACGGAAAAAAAGGGGAGCGCCTCTCCTTCAGGAATAAAGGTCCGCCTCTTGACGGGGGGCGGCGTGGCGGTTTAGTTCTTCTTCCATGACGTGCCGCATCTGCCATGGCCTCACTGGGCTTCGACTTACCCTACCGGCGCTTTGACGCAAGGCGCCGGCGCTGAGCCCTTTTGACCCTCCTTACGTCCTGGCAGAGCTTTCCTCCGATGTCCGACCCTTTCTGTACCCTGGTTGCCTGCGGCCGGACCAATCCGCGGGCGCTACGACTTACCGGCGGCCGCCGAGCCATCACGGCGGTTCGGCGGCCGTAGCACCGGCCGTTTGCATCCCATCCGGGTTACAGAAATTTGCCTGGCGCCGAGTCCGCCGCCGGGCTTTCGGAGACGACAAACGATGTCCATGACCGAGCCGCAGAAGGCATGCGGCAAAGCCCCGGTTCGCAAGTACCAGCCGTTCCCGCCCGTCAATCTGACCGACCGCCAGTGGCCCGGCCGCTCCATCACTGCCCCGCCGATGTGGTGCTCGGTGGATCTGCGTGACGGCAATCAGGCGTTGATCGAGCCCATGGGGCCGGAACGCAAGCGGCGCATGTTCGACCTCCTGGTGCGCATGGGCTTCAAGGAGATCGAGGTGGGCTTCCCTGCCGCCTCGCAGACCGATTTCGAGTTCCTGCGAGTACTGGTCGACGAGAAGCTGATCCCCGACGACGTCACCATTCAGGTGCTGACCCAAGCGCGCGAAGACCTGATCCGGCCGACGTTCGAGGCGATCCGGGGGACTCGGCGGGCCATCGTTCACCTCTATAATTCGACGTCGGAGTTGCAGCGCCGCGTCGTGTTCGGCATGGACTGCGCCGGCATCACCGAGTTGGCGGTCAATGGCACCAAGCTGATCAAGGAGTTGGCGGCCGAGGCGGAAACGGCCGGTACGGAAATCGTGTTGCAGTACTCGCCCGAAAGTTTCACCGGCACCGAGCTGGATTTCGCGGTGGAGATCTGCGAGGCGGTGATGGAGGTGTGGCAGCCGACGCGCGAGCGCCGCATCATCCTCAATCTGCCGGCCACGGTGGAAATGTCCACCCCCAACGTTCACGCCGACCAGATCGAGTGGTTCGCGCGAAAGTTGAAAAATCGCGACTGCGCCATCCTGTCGGTCCACCCGCACAACGATCGCGGTACTGCCGTGGCGGCGGCGGAACTGGCCATGCTGGCCGGCGCCGACCGGGTCGAGGGCACGCTGTTCGGCAACGGCGAGCGCACAGGCAATGTCGATGTGGTGACCCTGGCGCTCAACATGATGACCCAGGGCGTCGATCCGGGCTTGCGTATCGACAACATCAACGAATTGGTCCGCACGGTCGAATACTGCAACCAGTTGCCGGTCCATCCGCGCCATCCCTATGGCGGCGAACTGGTGTTCACGGCCTTTTCCGGTTCGCACCAGGATGCCATCCGCAAGGGTTTCCAGGCGATGGTCAAGTCCAACTCGGGCCTGTGGGAAGTGCCGTACCTGCCCATCGATCCCAAGGACATCGGCCGTACCTACGAGGCGGTGATCCGCATCAACAGCCAGTCGGGCAAGGGCGGCATCGCCTACGTCCTGGAAAGCGACTACGGGATTACCCTGCCGCGCCGTCTTCAGGTCGAGTTCTCCAGGGCGGTGCAGGAAATCGCCGACCGCACCGGCAAGGAAATCACGCCCGATGCCGTCTGGCAGACCTTCCGTACGTCCTATCTGGAGCAGGACGGCGCCTATGATCTGGTCGATCACACCATCGCCCACGTCACCCCGCCATCCGAGCGACGCTCAATCACGGCGGTCGTGAGGGCGAGAGGCCGGGAACAAGCCATCCGCGGCACCGGCAACGGCCCCATCG
>DASPMK010000484.1:0-5034 GCA_035627075.1 Azospirillaceae bacterium | reverse complement strand
CGCCTTGCGATCATGGACCTAAGTGAAGCAGGCCGCCAGCCTATGACTTCGCCGAATGGCCGCTTCGTGCTGGTCTTCAACGGCGAAATCTACAATTTCCAAGGGCTGATGCGGGAGCTGACGACCGCCGGCCACGTCTTTCGCACCCGTTCCGATACGGAAGTCATCGTCCACGCCTGGGAAGAATGGGGAGAGAAATGCGTTGAACGGCTTGCCGGCATGTTCGCCTTCGCCCTGTGGGACGCCCACCGCCGCACCCTGTTCCTGGCCCGCGACCGTTTGGGCATCAAGCCGCTGCATTACGCTGAGCTGCCGGGGGGCACCGTCCTTTTTGCGTCGGAGATCAAGGGGCTGCTGGAACACCCTCGCTTGCCACGCGCGCTCGATCCCCTGGCTGTCGAGGACTTCTTCGGCCTGGGCTATATCCCCGACCCACGCACCATCTACCGTTCGGTGCGGCGCTTGCCGCCCGGTCACACGCTGACCATCGCCCCCGGCGGCGACGCGTTGGAGCCCCGGCCTTATTGGGATATCGCCTTCGCCCCCCGCCACGACCTTGGCGAAGAGGAAGCCGCCGCCGAACTGATCGAAAAGCTGCGTGCCGCCGTGGACAGCCACCGGGTGTCGGAGGTGCCGCTGGGCGCCTTCCTGTCGGGCGGAGTGGATTCCAGCGCCATGGTGGCGCTCATGGCCGGCATGTCGGCCGATCCGGTGGACGCCTGCTCCATCGGCTTCGACCGCCCCGACTACGACGAGTTGGAGTACGCCCGCGCCGTCGCGGGCCGATTCGGCGCCCGCCACCATGCCGAACGGGTGGACACCGGCGACTTCTCGCTGGTAGACCGGCTTATGGGCCTGTACGACGAGCCGTTCGCCGACAGCTCCGCCCTGCCCACCTACCGGCTGTGCGCCCTGGCCCGCCGCCATGTCACCGTGGCCCTGTCCGGCGATGGCGGCGACGAGCTGCTGGCCGGCTATCGCCGTTATCGCCTGCACGTCAACGAGGAACGCGTCCGCCGCCATCTCGGCCCGGCGATCCGCCGGCCGCTGTTCGGCCTTCTGGGCGCGGTCTATCCCAAGCTCGCGTGGGCGCCCCAGCCCTTGCGCGCCAAGCGGACCCTCCAGGGATTGGCGAGCGACACGGCGGAGGGATACCTCAACATCGTGGCGCTGCTGCGCGACGATCTGCGGGCCGCCCTTTATACCCCCGCTTTCCGACGTGAGCTTCAGGGCTATCACGCGGTCGAGACGTTCCGCCGGCACCTGGAACGCGCACCCACCGACGACCCCCTGGCCCAGGTGCAGTACCTCGACCTCAAGACCTATTTGCCCGCCGACATCCTGACCAAGGTCGATCGCGCCAGCATGGCCCACAGCCTGGAGGTGCGGGTGCCCTTGCTCGACCACACCTTCGTCGAATGGGCGGCCACGCTGCCGGCGGCGCTGAAGTTGCGCGGGACCGAAGGCAAGGCCCTGTTCAAGAAAGCGCTGGAACCGCTGCTGCCGGCCGACATCCTTTACCGCCCCAAGGTCGGATTCTCGGTGCCCATCGGCGAATGGTTCCGCGGCCCCTTGCGTGATCGGCTGTACCGGGCGGTGAGCGCCCCGGCGCTGATGGACTCCGGTTTCCTAGAGGAGCGCGCCCTGCGCCGGTTGGCCGACGAGCACGTCAGCGGTGTACGCAACCACGCCTCCGCCTTGTGGGCCATCGTGATGTTCGAGGCGTTCCTGCGCCGCGCGCCTGTGGCCATGGCGGCTTGAGGGGGGCCGGGCCCGTGTCGAACTCCCCCTCGACCCTCGTTGCCGCCCGGGCCGCTCCCCGCCCGTTCCCGGCGAAGCTGGCTGCCATCGTCGCGGCTCTGGCGGTGGTCGGACTGGCCGCGGCGCCCGAGCCGCTGACGGCCCTGGCCGTCATGGCCGGCATCGTCTTCGCCTTCGCCGCCCTGTATCGGCCGGAACTGGGGCTGGTCGCGCTGATCTTCCTGGTCCACACCAACCTTGCCTACGTGATGGAAACCTACCACGGGGTGGCGGACGTGGGCCGGCTGATGATCACCTTCGTCGGCTGGGTGGTCCTGGTGCGCTTCTTGGTGCTGCGGGAACGGCCGGCGCTGAACGTGGCGGGATTGGCGCCGGTGGCGGCGACCTTTCTGGTCAGCGGCCTGTCCCTGTTCCACGCCACCGACACCGTCGTGGCGCTGGATCTTCTGGAGGCGCTGGCCAAGGATATCCTTCTTTTAGTTGTGCTGATGCTCCTGCTGACCGATGTCCGCCGCTTCCATCTGGTGGCCTGGACATGGATCGGCGCCGGCATTCTGTTGGGCTCCCTTGTCGCCTTCCAGTACTTCACCGGAGCTTTCGGCGATTTATTCTACGGTTTCGGTCACGCGACCGTCGAACACATCGCCGGCAAGGTCAACTCGTGGCGCCTGTCGGGACCGTTGCCCGATCCGAACTACTTCGCCCAGGTGATGCTGTTCGTGGTGCCGTTGGCCATGGATCGGCTGGCGCACGGGCGACGGCGGCCCTTACGGCTGATAGCGCTGTGGGGGGTGGTGGCCTGTCTGCTGGCCATCATGTTCACCTTCTCGCGCGGCGCGCTGCTCAGTCTCGGGCTCTACTTCGCCCTTCTCGTGTGGATGCGCCGGCCGTCGCCGAAGCTGGTCGGGGTGATGGCGGTGGCCGGGCTGGCTGTGGTCGCCGTCATGCCGGCGGAATACCACGACCGGATGAGTTCGCTCGTCGATACCCTGTTGTCGCTGGGATCGGGGAACGGCTCGACCGACCCGGCGGTGGCCGGGCGGCTTGGGGAGATGATGGGTGCCTGGTACATGTTCGCCGACAATCCGCTGCTGGGCGTCGGCATCGGCCATTACCCGCTGTCCTTCCAACAGGTCACGCTCGACCACGGGCTGATGCTGCGCGGCGCTGACCGATCGGCGCACAGCCTGTACATGCAAACCGCCGCCGAAAAGGGTGTGATCGGACTCGCCGTGCTGTTCTGGCTGCTGGCGACGGTGGCTGGCAACGTCATCCGGACATGGCGCGCCCTGCGCGCGGCCGGCGACGTGGGCTCGGCCCGGCTGGTGGCGGCGTTCGGTCTGGGGTTCCTGGCCTTCATGGTGGCGTCGGCTTTCCTGCACGACGCCTTCTCCCGCTATTTCTGGTCGATAGTCGGCATCGGGTTGGCGTTGCCCCAGATCGCCCCCGTCCGCCCATCGGCCCCGGTTTCGGCATCCGCGCCCTGGCACCCATCCAGCCCCTGTCGCCGGCGGTAGCGACGGACGGCTGAGGAGAGGATACATGGAACAGCGCAGTCTTTCGCCCGGTTACCTGTTGGCCGCCGTGCGCCAGCGCAAGCTGGTGGTCCTGGCCATCGCCATCTTGTCGCTGCTGGCGGCCATCGCGTCCGACCGCTTGGCGCGCCCGATCTACCAGGCGGCCACCAGTCTTCTGGTGGTCTACCACGAGGAATACACCGACTTCTCTGCCGACGGGCGGCCCACCTCCAACATCCGCGTCGGTCTGGACGAGGCTATGGGGGCGGAACTGCAAATCCTCAACAGCCGCTCCCTCAAGCGCGATCTCGTCACCGCGCTGGGACCCGATCGGCTCTATCCGCCGGAGGAGGACGGCGAAGCGATGCTTCTGGGCTATCCGGTGCCCGAGAGCGTTCTCGCCTGGGTGGATGGGACCCGGACCCTCAAGGCGCGGGTCCAGGACTGGCTGACCGCCCGGCTGCCCGACCCGAAGATCGGGAAGCCGTCCGAGCCGCCGGCGCCGTTGTCGCCGATGGAGCGGGCCGGAGAAATGCTGAGCCGTGATCTCCAAATCCGCCGGATCGAGGGCACCAACACCATCGCGCTGAATTTTCGGCACGAAGACCCCGGCATGGCGGCCAACACGCTGAATACCCTGGTGGACCTGTTCACGGAGCGTCGGCGGCAGTTCTTCCAGGACTCCAACAATCGGGAGACGCTGCGGGAGGAATTGGCCACGGCGGATGCCCGCATGCGTACCGCCGAGGAGAAGCTCAACGCCTATATGGGCCAGTCCCGCACGGTGGGGCTTGAGGCCCAGGTGAGCCTGCTGCTGGAGCGTCGGGCGAAACTGGCCGCCGACCTGAGCGATACCCGCCAGTTGATGACGCCGGCACAACGGGCCGATATCGGCGCCCGCATCGCCGGCATCGACCGCGAGATGGAAACCCTGAACCACAATTCCCAAGGCCTTTTGAGGCTTCAGCGCGAACGCGATACGGCGTTGAAGGCGTTCGAACGGCTGAACGGGTTGGCCGCCACCATGCAGTTGTCGGACATGCTGCAGCGGTCGCGCCAGCCGACGATCCGCGTCATCGATCCGGCGTTGCCCCCGGTGCGGCCGCAGGGTCTGTCTTCAGCGAACCGCTTGGGGTTCGGTCTGCTCTTCGGTCTGCTGGGCGGGGTGATGGCCGCCGCCGCGCTGGGGCCGCGCCGTCCGCTACAGCCCTCCGTCCGGCAGATCGAAAGCCAGCTTGGCGCACCGGTTCTGGCGGTCCTGGAATTCCGCCCCGATCGGGTGAGTTGACCGCCCCCCAAGACGCCGCTCCGCCGATCACCGAGGTGACCCATGACCCAATCCACCCATTCCCTGTTCTTGCACGCGGCGCCCGGAGCCCAGGCCGAGCGGACGCTGCCGTCCCCTGCCCCTGCCCCCGTCGCCGCACCCGCACCCGTGGCCTTGCCGGCGGCCATGGAACGGCAACTGGATCAGCTCTGCCACAGCTTGCGGGTGGGCCATGACCACGGGCCACGGGTAATCCAGGTGGTCGGCCTGCGCGCGGAGGATGGGGCGTCGTCCGTCTGCCGGGGGCTGGCGAGCCACGCGGCCTCCCGTCTGGGTGTGCGTACCCTTCTGCTGGAGGTCGACCCGCCGGGACCGGGGCGCGGCGAACTCGCTAGTCTCGGCTCCCCGCCGGTGCTCGATGCCGGGGACCCGGCAGCAGCGCTTGAGGACGCGCGCGCCAGCCACGCCCCCCTCTTGCTGGCCCGGTTG